>DAINNB010000144.1:0-4353 GCA_036736085.1 Chlamydiales bacterium | reverse complement strand
GAGAAAATTTTGGAAGAAACACAAAAAAGCCATCATCATTACGGCTGTTGTCATAGTTCTTGTGGCGGGGACAGTGATTGCAGTAACCATGTTGGGCTCTTCGGCTGCCTCAGCAGTAGCGGGAGCCGGAGGAAGCGTTTTGGCAGATCTAGTGAATAACGACTCTTCGCCTAGCCATCCAACATCATAGTCTTCCCACCATCCCCCTTTTGAGCCGCCAAAAGATTTTCGCGATAGACATCTCGTTCCTAGCACGCAGCCTTCTCCCATCGATTTTTCCTCTCAAATCCCTTCGTTTCAACCTTTATCTACCGAAGTTCATTCTTATTCTCCTTCTAACTGGCTTCCGGAGTCTAAATTGCCATCTGCTCCTCCTCGCGGATCTTTCTCTAATTATTCCCCTTCATTCTTTAGAGATGTTGAGAAGAATGTCGCTCCGAATGCTTCGCCGTCTCTTCCTGATATGACCAAGTTTTCTGACATTAAGCCTCCAGTTCCTTTTACTCCTTCGTTATTTTTTGAACTTCCTCCACCTCTTCCGATTTCTCCTCAAGTTTCTGAGATTTTTTCAAACGTGTTTAACCATCCGTCTCAAACAGCGCCTGAATATTCATCTCAGCATACAGATCAAATGCACCCATTGCCCAACCTAACTCCAAGCGGTTCGAATAGATCTGCTATGGAAGAAGAGTTAAAAAGATATCCTTCTGATCCCTATTTATCAGGGTGGCTTGGCGCGCCTTTGGAGATAGTAGGGGATAAATTCCGCATTCAAAAAACGCATTCTTTTTCCGAAAGATTGCCTACCTTGGGAACTCCGGATCCGGACTTGCTCTTTATAGCTGCTAATGGTATGGCCACTTCGAAAGAGGAGGCCTTAGGACATCAGGCCTATTTGAGAAAATTGGCGGGAGATCGGTTAGCTGTAGATTTTATCTACAATCATTCCAATTCAGTGCCCATAGATCTCTTAGAGATTTTTTGTTTAAACTATTTTGGCTATTCGCCGATTTCGGCGGATCTTTTGCAAAGATCCTGGCAGAAATTTGCAGATTATCATAAAGACAGCCCAGCAAAGAAAGTCTTGCAATATTGTCACAGTCAACAAGCTATTCATGTTTATAATGCTCTTGAAGCATCTCCGCAAGAGCTCAGAGATCGAATCATCGTGGTAGCGATTGCTCCTGCAAAAGTCATTCCAAAAGATTTATGTTATGATTCTTTCAATTATGCTAGTAAAAATGATATCGTTCCTTATGGAGAGGCTGTGTTTGCTGGATTTCTGGATTGTCCCCATTTTGATTTTGAAGTCTCTGAATTATGGAAAATGACTCTTGAACATCGAGAACAACTAATCTTGTTGGATCCGGATAGCAAAGCAAAGGGAATCGACCATGAATTTCAAAGTCCTACTTTTGAAGAGCCATTAACTAAACACATAAATGATTATATTAATAAAAATGGAGATTACCCATGAGATTTGTTGTTTTTTTTGCATTTTTAATTTTTTTTTCATCTTGTCAATATGTTGAAGAGCCTCCAAATATAAAAGGAGCAATGGAAAAGCTTGTTTTAACTAACACCGTTCGATGGCTGAAAGCAGATAAAGAACTTTATGCCTGTGGCTGGGGAGGTCGAGGAAAAGATAAAATTCAGATGTTAGCTTTAAGCTTTTTTTATTATAAGTCAGTTAAAGATATAGAGGAAGGGCGTGACTTGTTAGTATCTGCTATCCAGAGATTTGTCGGAGAAATTCATAAAGAGACCCGCTTTCATAAATATTTAGAAAGAGATCCTTTCCCTCCTGAAAGTATCCAAGTCAGAATTTTTATTTTGAATTTAAATGGATCCCGTTTTCCTTCGGGAGAATTAACTGTTTTGTCATTTATTGATGGAGTGTTAGATTACGAAATTAATGGTTATAAGCAGCATGAATTGATCTCAATACATAAAGAAACCTACGAAGAAGCTCTCGCTAAATGGAAGCCGGTGCATGACCAGCGATAACTCCGCAAGAAAAATCCTAAAATAGTCACGTTTACGCTTCAATTTTTCAACTATTTTGATAGGGTTACTATTCGAAGATTATAGTAACTCTAAAAAAATAGTTGGAAAAGTGAATTGTTAAAACGAAAGGATTGGGTGTCATTAAGGTGGAGCGAGTATAACCAAAAAATGATTAAAAATTCAGTTTTTATCTTCGAGGTCTGAAAATTTACTAGCTTGTAGGCTTGACCATTAAAAATTCTGAGCGTATGTTCTTCTCCCTTATTGAGAGGAATCAAATGATAAGATTAGAGAATACTCAGGTGGACAGTCCTTTTGTAGAGCTTGTTTGCCTGCAGCACTCTGTCCTGAATAGGAAAGAGGCAAGAAATTATCAACAGCTACTTGGGGTGGGAAAATCGATGTATAGTGAAATTGATCGGATATTAACGATTTATCAGAGCGGGATTCATGAATTAAGCACAGGACTGAAAGTCGATGCAACTCGCTTTCATCTGCTTGGCGGAGGGAAAGAAAAAGTCGTCGGCATTGCTTCTACCGATAAAGGGGAATTGATTCGTCATTGGCAATGGAGAGTTGATGAAGCCGAGTTGGATATAGATGAACTAAAAACAAAAATTGTTGGAATAAGAGAGAAATGTGAAGTCGCAAAAGATGATCGATCGAAAAGTTATTATATTAAGAAAATAGATCATTGCAGAGCAGCCATTCAGGAACTTGAAGCAAAAAAGCGAGATTTTGAACAACAGTTAGAAATTCTTCTTAAAGAAAAAAAAGACGAACGTTCAAGCGAAGACAAAATAAGCTGCTCTTCCAAGAGTAGCTGGACTGAAGCTTCGGGAAAGTCGATTCGTGAATGTAAGGGGCCGATTCCGTCACTTGAGGTGAGAGGTCGAGATTTTGAACATCGGTTAGAAGTTCTTTTAAAAGAAGAAAAAGTCGAAAGTTTAAGCGAAGTGAAAATAAACTCGTTTCCCATGAGTAGCCGGAGTGAAGTTCCTGAAGTGTTAATTCATGAATTTAAGGAGCCGATCCTTCATTTTGCAGGGCGCCTTGAAGAACTAAAGGAGCTTGAGAAATATTTCGGGGTGACAAATCGTGTGGCGATCATTGGATTAGGAGGGATAGGGAAAACGCAGCTTTCCCGTTACTATGCAGAGAAATATCAAAGTCGATATAAAATTATTCTATCAATTAATGCTGAAAGCATTTCTTCGCTTTGGAAAGACATAGGTTCATGTATAGAGAAACTAGCTTATTCGCAGGGCGTTTCAGTAAGTGAACTTTCGAAAATTGCTACATTGAACCGAGAGGAGCTTTGTCAATTATTAAAGCAATATGCTTCTCTCTGTGCTGATATCCCCACTCTTATCTTGATCGATAACTTAAATCATTCAGAGTTCATGTCTACAATCAAAAATGAGGTAATGAGTCTTTTTAAGAGCTGGCATTTTTTGATCACCTCCCGTACAAAATGGATTTCTACTCATGTAGATGCTAAAACTCTTCTTCTTACAAAAGGGTTATCAGAAGAAGAAGGTGTTCACTATCTGCAGGTTTATACTGGGGATTTAAGGAACTTGAGTTGCGCTGAAAAAATTGTTAAGTATTTGAAGTGTTTTCCCTTGGCTTTGGGTCATGCGGCGGCTTTTATGAAAGCTAAAAAAATTGCCATGCCAGATTATCTTAAGCGTCTTATCGATTTGCAAGTGCAAGGGGATGAACGTATTTATATTCCAGGAGACTATAGACAGACAATTTATCAGATGTGCCGGACAAGTTTAGATGTCATTAAAGAAGAAAACCCATTCACTATTCAACTTATAGAATTTATGAGTATCTGTAGTGAAACTGGAATAGAAGACCACTACATAAAGAAATGGCTAAAGAAATTTCATCCTCAGCATCTAGTTGATGGTTTCAAGATTCCTAGCTTGCAGCTTTTGTATAGATATTCTCTTGTAGAAGCAAAGCGAGGTTCCATCTACATTGTCCATCCTATATTCCAAGCAGTGATTAAAGAAAATGTAAGGGAAGATCAAGGAAAATTAAAACGTCTCGAAGAAGAAAGAAATCAGATATTATCAAAATCGCCTAGCATTTAAACAGTTTACGCTGGAAGTTTTTCAAAAAATTTGTCATTAACAACCTACGAAAAGCTGATGCCCTTTGTAATCCCTTTTCTTTTCATATGAAAAAACAAAAAGGATTTTAAAGGACGAAGTCCTTTAATGGGGTTTGGGGCGAAGCCCCAAGAGATGTTGCGCTGCTAAGCTGCGAGAGATTGTCTTGCGATGAAGCCGCTGACGCCGTTGAGGAACATTTGGATAGCGATGAGAGTAAGGA
>DAINNB010000143.1:857-4357 GCA_036736085.1 Chlamydiales bacterium | reverse complement strand
ACAAAGTCGGCTTCGGTCGATCTTACGGTTCCTTAGCCCAAACTTCGTATATGGCCCCCCCCCAAAAAAAGATCGAAATTTGGGCAAAACAATCCCTAAAATCGACGAAGTCCGACTTTGTAGACACCCTCTAACTCTTAGATTGCGATCGAGCTAATGCGCGTAGATCTTCAGCTGTAAACCGTCTTAAAATTCCAATCTTTCCTTCTTTTGCGCCAAAAGCAGTAGCAAATAGTCTCACCTCTTGAGGATCAGAAATGATCCCATTTTTTGGCATAGGAATTTTCTTTTGGTATTTTTGATTCACTCCAACAGATTCAAGCCATGTATCAACAATGACAGAACCTTCCCAATGGTCTAAATTAGGGATTCGACCTTGAGGCCGATTAATAATCACAAAAGAATGACCACCATTACCTGCGAGCTCAACATCTGCATCCCACTCCCCGCCTTCTTGAATGTGTTTAACGATCTTTGCAATCACAGCTGCAGCCATATGATCACATTGACCGGACCGATCTTTTAGTAGATCATTTCCTAATTTTAAAATATCTTTGGGAGACTCAGAATAACGCTTTCCGCTCACGTGAGCCCTTAAACCAGCGGCCAACAAGGAAAGAGAACCGCTTTTCGTTTTTGCTTCATCAATGTACTTTCCATAAGAAGCAGAAAAATTGTAAGCATTTGCATCGCCAATGACCGGCTTTAAATCAACGATCTCTTTACCCAGTTTTTCAATTGTACGGCGATCTTTTTCACTTATTGTATTTACAACAACCGACTCAGCCTTTGATTTTTTAACGTCAAAACGTTCCCGTTTTTTTTTCGCCAGTTCGACAATCTCTTCCATTTGACCGTTTATTTTTTTATTATTTAATTTATCTGCCAACGCCAAACATTTTTTAACAAATGGCCCCAAAGCGCGAAGTTCATTGATAGATCGTACTTGCTCAAGGTCTACCAACAATTCATTTTTCAAAATGGAATAAAAAAGTCTTTCAATAGGAACTTCAATCTTCACGCTATATTGAGCAAACTCTTCTTGAAGAGTTTTGAGCGAGAGAAAAATGGCAATCTTTTCTTCTCTTGTAATAAGCGGATCATTGATTTTTTCAATGAATTCTCCAACAAATCCGCGCACTTTTTCAGCCCTCGCTAACCTGACCTTCTCATTAGATAGATCTCCAATTTGCCCTTTTTCATAAGTTAAAAATTTTTGATAAGTCGAATGCATGCGCAGTTGTTGAACATTCCAGCAATCTATTAATTCTTGTTTTTTCTCTTGCAAAATTTGTATCGCGGGGCCGAGAGATCGTTCTTGAAAAAGTTTTTCATACAACGAAAGACATTCATCTACTATTGGTTCAAGAGCTCTTAATTCTTGTAAATTAGCGGCATTTAGCAATGCTGGCAACAAATAGTCTCTTTGAAAATCAGTCAATTCGACTATCAAATCCAGAGGATCTTCTAATGACTCAACATCTTTAAGGGCTGCTAAATAGAGAATAAATTTATGACCGGCAATCGCTTGATGCTCGGGAGGTAATTGAGTTCTTAAGACTCCCAGTATTTTTAACGCGTGCGCGCATACGCTCAAAGCTGCAGAATCATGTCCTTCCTGAATAAACTGTTCATCGATTTTTTGCATTTTTTCGATAAATTGCAAAAGCTGTTTTTCTTCATTTTTTTCAAGACCGGTCTGGCTCAAATGATTAATCACTTTTGTAGCAACTTCTACTATTTTCTTTCCAGCTTCATCATTGATGAGACGCTTGCTATCTACATCATACTGGGCAATCGTTCTAAAACCCTTTGAATTAAAAATCTCGCTAGCCACAAAACACCCAACACAAACACTCAATATCTTTATAACAAAATTTTTAACGAATGTAAATAAATTAATTAAAAAAACCTACTTCAGCTCAACAAAAAAACACAAACCTATAAAAATAAATAACTAAAAAAAATCCACCATAACAATAAATAACAATATCAACAAAACTTACTTGATATAAACCAACAAACCAATTAAAATTCTTTTTGCTAAACAAACCCTTTACACAAAGGACTATCATGTCACCTTTACCTCCCCTTAACACAAATGTCCAGCAATGGTGGATGATGCAAGGCTGTGCAGCTGATTCCGAGGATGATCCATTTTGGGATTCCGTGCCATTAACACCGCAAGAGAAGGTCCCCGCTGAAAACAAAGCTCCGGATCAAAAGGACTTGCAACCACCTGAAGATAAAGAGGTTGTAAACAACCTAAGACCGGAGCCAAAAGACCAAGGGATTTTCGATTCCTTTGATCTTCAGGATTTTAGAAGTCATCTTAAATAATTTCTCAAGCCTTGTTTTTTTAAGAAGTCAAAACTATAATGGCTCTTAGTAAATTCGGAAAACAAGGCTTTTTAAGCATGCTAGAAATTATTTCAGGAGCTCCCTCCTATGTATGGCCGCTATTAGCCCTGCTGCTTTGGGGCGGATGGAAGTCTAGAAAACCTCATGTCATTTCTTGGAAATCTCTTTTGATCATGCCATCTGCCATGTTCTTCTGGTCGTTTTTTGCCATCTCGACATCCTACGGCAATCTATCTATCTGTTTATGGGCTGCCAGCATCGTTCTTGGAACATGGCTCGGCTCATTGACGACCCGAAAACTTCCTCTTCAATTCGACAAACAAAAACATCTGATCGAAATAGGCGGCAGTTGGACTCCCCTGATTTTGTCGGTTTCAATATTTTCCCTCAGGTATTTTGTTGGGGCTGCCTATGGGCTCTATCCTGATCTCAAAGGCGATGCAGCCCTTATCGCCATGGAAAATCTAGCCACCCTGGTATCCGGCATGTTTGCGGGAAGGCTTTTAGGTTATTGGCAGCGGTCTAAACAATCTCCTCATATCGATCTTATCGAAGATGCTCGCTAAGCATTGTCTTCAATGAGACAGTTAGATATTTTACACAAGATCTGATTGGCAAGCAGATCATTGCTGTTGTGAACTTCCCGATTATACCGAAACAACCTGAAGAATCGTTTTTTGGCTGCATTGGCTTTACCTCAAAATTTTGATTCTCACTCGCGCCTTGCCTCCGGCAATGGTCGCTCGCTCCGAATCAAAATTTTGAGGCGCCGCCTTGCCAAAAACCGATTCTTCAGGTTGTTTCGGTATAAGCAAATTCGAAAATTCATTTCCGAAGCGCTCATGCTTGGACTCCCGGATGAAGAAGGAAAAATCCCCCTAACGGAAAAGGCGAAAAAAGTACCGAATGGCAGTAAACTTTTTTAACTAGACACATGTGAAAATGTGAATCGCTTTGCCGGGGCCGGCAAACCGATCAGTTCATCAACATCGGCGATGAACCGACAGATCAAATCCTCGTATTAGGCATCGACTCCAAAATCCAAAACATAAATGGAGAAGAGATATACCGTTCGTAACTCAAGAATCGGCTATTAGACGGGTTAAGAGAGGGAGAAAAAAAAAAGGGCAAAAATGGGT
>DAINNB010000143.1:0-847 GCA_036736085.1 Chlamydiales bacterium | reverse complement strand
AATCCCCGATTCTTGAGTCACGAACGGTATATAGCTACCCTGGAGAAAATAACGTTGCAATGATTCTTCAAAGCCGCTACTAAAAAAATATACCGTTCAATGACTGATTCCTCAGGTTGTTTCGGTGTAAAGGTGGAGGGCATTCAAAATGGACAAAAAAATTGTCATTGTCACAGGAAGCTGCGGGCGGATCGGGACGAGCGTTGTCAAAAAATTAGGCGAAAACCACTCGATTGTGGGCTTTGAGCTCTTAAAGGCCATTTATGCGTCTGATCAAGAAGAACTGGTCCCTGTCGATCTCTCGTCTGATGAGAGCGTCCATCAAGCCTTTCAACATATCCGCCATTTTTACGGCACAAAAATTGCTTCGGTCATCCACCTTGCAGCGTATTATAGTTTTAGCGAGCAGCATTCGGATAAGTATGAACTCATTACTGTAAAAGGGACCGAGCGGCTCTTAAAAGCTCTTCAAGGTTTTGAAGTAGAGCAGTTCATTTTCACCAGCACGATGCTCGTCCACGCTCCCACAAGGCCAGGCTGTCCGATCTCTGAAGACTCTCCAGTCGTCCCCAAATGGGACTATCCTCTCTCAAAAGTATTAACAGAAAAGATCATTCATGAACTGCGGGGAAACATCTCTACTGTGGTCCTTCGCGTTGCAGGCGTTTACGATGATAAGTGCCATTCGATTCCCATTAGCCACCAAATTCAGCGCATCTACGAAAAACAGCTCGAAGCCTTTTTATTCTCTGGCGACACTTCTCGCGGCTCTTCTTTTGTTCATTTGGACTACCTAGTCTACGCGTTCTCGCTTGCCGTCGATCGTAGAAAAGAACTTCCTCTAGTG
>DAINNB010000142.1:0-4395 GCA_036736085.1 Chlamydiales bacterium | reverse complement strand
TTTGGCAGCTTTCAATCCCTCCTAGCAACCAAATTTTGAATCACGTTGGGTATATATTGAAGCGGAAAGAAAGCGTGAACATTGTCATTTTAGGAGCAGGAAAGACGGGAACATTTGTGGCATCGGTGCTATCGCAAGAGGAGCACAATGTCATTTTGATCGACTGCGATGTGATGGCGCTTGAAAAAGCAGGCAGAGAGATGGACGTGGCCACCGTACATGGAAAAGCGCCGAGCCGCAAGCTCTTTATTGAGCTTGCGGGGCAAAAACCCGATGTCTTTTTTGCCGCTACAGGTAATGACGAGACGAATTTGGTGTCTTGCAGCATAGCCAAACAGATGGGTTTTCCCAAGACCATTGCCCGGGTAAAATCGAGCGACTATCTCGAGCAAGGGACGCTCGATTTCGGCAGCATGTTTTCCGTAGACCATTTTATTGGCGCGGAACTCTTGGCCGCGCAGGATTTATTCAAAGTGTTAGTGCACACGGGAGATTTGGCGGTAGAGCATTTTGCTCACGGCGCCGTTCAAATGAAAACGGTCTTGATCCCTCAAAAGTGGGATCGAAGCCATTTAAAAATCCAAGAACTGGGGCTGCCGGAAGAGCTCATCGTCGCATTGATCCATCGTACTCAAGAAGAGAAAGCCGAGGAGATCATTCCTCATGGAGACGATCAGATCCTTGCCGGAGACGAAGTGACGCTAATCGGAGAGGCCAAAGTGATGAACCAGCTGCACGAAATTTTCCAGATCGAAGAAAAAAAAGTGCGTTCCATTATTTTAGTTGGCGGCTCTGCGATCGCGCAACATCTCGCCTCTTTTTTACTGCGCCAAAAAATTCAAGTACGAATCATCGAAAGCGACCCTTTACGTTGCAATGAGCTAGCGGACCTTTTGCCTCAGGCTACGATTATCAACCGAGACGGCAAAGACTCTTCGCTGCTCGTAGCAGAAAGAGTCAAAGACGCTGACGCCTTGGTTGCTTGTTTAGAAGAAGAGGGGACAAACTTTTTGATCGCATCGCTTGCCAAAAAACTAGGCTGCAAAAGATCAGTTGCCTTGATCTCCGATCCGGCCTTAGCGCCGCTATTAGAAATGTTGGAAGTGACGCCGGCTCTTACAGCGAAGGCAAACCTCACGAATAAAATTCTCTCGGTCGTCCACCAAGAAACGCTGCTTTCCATCACTTCGCTCACCCACAGCGAAAACAAAATTGCAGAACTTAAAGTAGCCAGCGGATCAAAAATCATCGCAGCGCCCCTTGCAGGATTAAAACTACCTAAAAATTTACTGATCGCCGTGATTGAAAGGCAAGGCAAAGTCACTATAGGCAGAGGGAGCAGCACGTTGGCGGCCGGCGATATCGCTATTGCCGTCTGTCGGCCGGAACATATCGATCATTTACAAAGCTTGTTTCATCCATGCTAGATTACCAAGAAATCAGCCGCATCCTCGGGAAATATTTTAAGGCGTTTTCTTTTGTCTTGCTGATTCCATTAACCCTAGCGGCTTATTTTGAGTGGGTAGCGCCGCCTGAAATACATCCGCAGCCCCATAGCACGGTCGCTTTTGCCTGGACGCTTTTACTTTGCGCTGCCGTGTCAGGATTTTTTTCCTACTTTGGGAAAAATGCCTCAGGACAGCTCGCTAGAAGAGAGAGCATTTTTCTCGTTGTCTGCATCTGGATTGTCACGGCGATGATCTCCGCGTTTCCTTTTTATCTTAGCCGCACGCTAAATCATCCTCTCGACGCTTACTTTGAAGCGATGTCGGGGCTCACGACAACGGGAGCCACGATGATCTCTCCCAAAACATACCACCCTGAAACAAATGAAGAGACCGCTGTCTATTATACTAACCCCCATGTGCCCAACAAAACGTATACTTTCAGAGGAACTGTAGACCCCATCCGAGATCCAGAGACGGGTTTAGTTCTCTACTCCGGAGTAGAAGCTGTCAGTAAGGCCGTATTATTATGGCGCAGCCTGCTGCAATGGATAGGAGGCATGGGCATTGTCATCATTTGCCTAACAATTTTGCCCGCCCTTGGCGTAGGAGGAAAATTTCTCTATCAAATGGAGGCAACGGGCCCTATTAAAGAGGGGATCAATCCGAGAGCAAGGGAAACTGCATCGAGCTTATGGAGGCTCTATTTGGCTTTGACCCTAGGGGAAACCGCCCTTCTTTTCCTAACGAATGGAGACATGCCCCTTTTCGATGCGATCTGTATCTCCCTTTCTAATATTTCTACCGGGGGATTTTCTGTCCGCAATGAAAACATTGCAAGCTATCAAAGCGGCGCAACAGAATCGATCGTTCTTTTCTTCATGATCTTGGGAAGCATCTACTTCTCCCTTTATTTCCATGCACTCCATTTAAATTTTTTCCGGATCAATGTCCCTGATTTTTTCCTTTTTCTCTCGACTGCCCTTATCGGCTGTCTTGTCGTCTCGTTTTTTTTGATTGGACAGCCCCAATCGGGCCTCGAAGGGGGAGAAGCTACCTACTCTTGGCTCGCAGCGCTCCGGCAGGGCAGTTTTCGAGCGCTCTCAGTGCAAACTTCGACAGGCTTTATCACAGCCAATTACGACAGATGGCCATTTGCTTCGCAGATGTTTATGCTCCTTTTGATGTTCATCGGCGGCATGTCGGGATCGACTGCGGGCGGTATCAAAACATCCCGTTTTTATATCCTCTACAAAATCGTGCTGCATCGGCTCGAGTCTCTCTACCGCCCCGACAGTGTCCGCAAACTCAAAATCGGCTCTTCCGAGATCGATGATAAAAACGCGCTGACCGTCCTCTCCTTTTTTTGCATCGTTGCGTTTTTTACCGCGTTTGGTGTTATCGCCTTTGTTTTAGATGGGATCGACCCGGAAACCTCTTTTGGCCTCATGGCTTGTATGATGAACAACGTAGGCATTGCGTTTAGGGCGGCAGGGCCAACCGATTCTCTGGCCTTTCTTTCAAACACCTCAAAGCTCCTCTCGACAGGCTGGATGCTTTTGGGACGTTTAGAATTTTATGTCTTTTTACTTCTCGTCCTCCCGTCATTTTGGAAAAACCGATGAGCTATTACCTTTTTAAAACGTTAACTCCCGAAGAAGCCGAAGAAGAGCTCATCAAACATGGGCTAAAAGACATCTATCAAATGGAAGACAGCGAAACAGGAGAGATCTTTCTCGGAGGACGAAGCGCGCATGGCTTCCCTCGCATAAATCACTCCCAGCTCGATCAAAACAGCGGCGTAAATTTCGTTTTGGTATTGCATGGGGCCCTTTTTTCCGTGAATTTTTCTGAAGGAAAAGCTCATATCAATCTCAGCCGTTTCGGCAAAGAAAAGACCCTTCTTCTAACCGCCGGCCCTGGATTTGGAGATCTCCCTCATCCCACAACAGCCCTGATGTTAGAAATGATGCAAGGACGTGTCGAAAACGAGTCGATCCTCGATATAGGAACAGGCAGCGGCATCCTTTCTCTTGCGGCCCTTTTACTTGGAGCTTCTTCAGCCATCGGGATCGACATCGCTTCAGACGCCCTCAACCATGCGCGGCTCAATGCAAAGGCCAACCAACTCAAAGCCCGTTTTGTCAAAACGCTTCCCAAAGACGCTCCACCCTCAAATATCTGTCTTCTCAATATGATCTTCCCCGAGCAAAAAACAGCGCTTCGCAGTATCGACAAGTATAATCAATTGGCCAAGCTTTGGATCACATCAGGCATTTTACAAGAGCAAAAAAATACCTACCTAGAATGGACAAACTCTTGCGGTTGGCATTTAGAAGAAGAGCATCAAAAAGAGCAATGGCTAGGTTTTATTTTCACTATCAAAAAATAATCGATGAGGAGTGTTTATGAGTCCATCAGATGAATCCTTTTTAGTTCCTACGGACCTTTCCTTTGAGTCCCTTAAGAAGAGAAACGAACATAATATCGAATACTGGAGCGCTCGCGATCTGCAGCCATGTCTCGGCTATTCTCAATGGCGCAGATTTGAAAATGCGATCAAAAAAGCTAAAGAATCGTGCAAGCAGTCAGGAAATGACCCAGCTCATCACTTTGCCGGCGCCGGCAAACCGATCCCAGGCGGCAAAGGATCTGCGCAAGTAGTTGAGGATTATCATCTTTCCCGATTTGCTTGTTACCTCATCGCCCAAAACGGCGATCCAAGAAAACCGGAAATCGCGCAGGCCCAAAAATACTTTGCCGTCCAAACCCGCCGCCAAGAAGTATCCGACCAAATGGCTGCCGACCTGGAAAGATTAGAAATCCGCCAGCAAGCCTCGATTGAATTCAAAGCCCTTTCTGGAGTTGCCAGAGAAGCGGGGGTACAAAACAAAAAGTTCGGCGTTTTCCACGACGCTGGCTATAAAGGGCTGTACGGTGGACTTGGCGT
>DAINNB010000141.1:0-4486 GCA_036736085.1 Chlamydiales bacterium | reverse complement strand
AGCGGTTACAACTACAACGGCTACAGCTACCACAATAATTGCACCAATAATGATGGCTTTTTTGTGCTTCTTAACGAAAGATCTTGTTTGATCCCACTGATTCTTGAACCAGCCTTTACATAGGACAAAATCTTGGGCTTCTTGATTGTAGATAGCTGGCTTAATAGCATATCCGATACCTGGGTTAAATACGGCGTATTGAATTTCATCTTTTCGGAATAAAGAGGCTACGGCGTGCTCGATTTCAGGTTTCTCGTCATCAGTTGCCCCTTCGATGGCCAAAAGCGATACGAACTGATTGATTTGATTTAACTCGTCTTCAGAGTACCTTTCGTCAAAGGAATCCGATTCAATCTTGTTCAACAGAACGATAACCTCATCATATGAAAGTGTCCGTATGTCAGGGATTTGAATCGGCCGATGATTTGCTTGTTGAACAGCAAATTTGGGAAATTCGTTTGTCGGATAAGCTGTTAATGTTGGAGTTGTGATAAGGAGAGCAGATTGCACTATTCTAGGAAAAATTTTCATACATCCTCTTTAAGAAAGCGGAGATTAGCAAAAAAATCTATAACAGTGGAAAGAAATTTTTAGTTCAAGGGGCTCGTTCTCTTTAGTTGGATTTTGCTCCCGTCTAAAAACTCTTCTCATAACTTTTGCGATAAGAGACGGAGCTCGCAGGGGTTAATATTTAAAGTTTTACATACTAATGGGTAATAGGATATGCGCGTCTGACCCACTGCTTAAATGTACATTTTTTCGTTACTTGAATCGAACGCGGACATGGTGCGCTGCCATCAAAGATTTTTAGCTAAATTGCTCCTCAAAGAGGGGATGAAAACTCATCTCTTGCAAAAAATTTACCACTTTGGCTATGATGGCACCTGCTTTATTTTGAAAAGCTAAAGTGGAATACTGGGGCGTCGCCAAGCGGTAAGGCAGCGGTTTTTGGTACCGCCATGCGGAGGTTCGAATCCTTCCGCCCCAAACCTTGAATGTTGTGCAAAAAATGACAGAGTCCCCCTTCATGCTGTTTGCCGGATCTTCTCATAGGGATTTGGCTGGCAAGGTGGCTCAACGACTTCGAATGCAACTAGGGCAGATTTCCATAGAAACTTTTCCCGACGGCGAAATCGGGGTTCAGATTCTTGAGAATGTTCGTGGAAAGGATGTATTCGTCCTTCAGTCGCCGGTTCGGCACCCGAATCGATATCTCATGGAACTTTTGATTATCGCAGATGCCTTAAAAAGAGCTTCGGCTCGCAGCATTGTGGCAGTGATTCCTTATTACGCCTACGCGCGTCAGGATCGCAAAGAGAAAGGCCGAGTGCCGATCACAGCCAAGCTGATCGCCGATTTGCTCGAGAAAGCTGGAGTGTCAAGAGTGTTGACCATGGATTTGCATACAGAGCAGATCCAGGGATTTTTTAACATCCCGGTCGATCATTTGTACGCTCGCCCTTTATTTGTTCAAGCTTTGAGAGAGGCTGGGCTCAAAAATCTTGTTGTCGTATCTCCCGATGTTGGAAGCAACAAGATGGCTCGAAAGTTCGCGGAAGATCTCGGCGTCGATTTGGCGATCGTTGACAAGAGGCGCGTTAATGCGCATGTGGTCGAAGCAGGCTCTCTCATTGGCGATGTAAAAGGGAAGAATGTGCTTCTTGTGGATGATATCTGCTCCACAGGTAGTACGTTGAAGATTGCGGCCAGAGTGTGCCGATATCAAGGCGCTGAAGGTGTTTACGCCGTTGTGTCGCATGCTTTGCTGATGGAAGGCGGTTTAGAGGGAAGTGGGATCGATAAGATGTATGTCTCGGATTCGGTTCCTTATTCTGGAAGCCCCCATACGCAGGTAGTGTCGGTGGCAGGCCTTTTTGGCCAGGCGATAGAACGGGTTGTTTCAGCTGAATCGGTCTCTTCGCTGTTTAAAAGTTAATTTAGGATGATTATGAAACTTTCATTGTTTGCCAGAGCTTCTGGAAAAAAAAGCGAAATCAAAAAAATCCGCCGCGAGGGCAATGTTCCTGGCGTTCTTTACGGAGTGAAGCAGGAAGCTAAAAACATTTATATCCAAGGGGCTGAGCTAGATGCCGTTTTCCGCACATTGAAGGCGGGGCTTCTTTCAACTACGGTGTTTACTTTGCAAGAAGGCGACAAGACCTTAAAAGCCCTTGTGAAGGATATTCATTACCACCCCACAACCTACGCAGTTCAGCATATCGACTTTCTGATGCTCGAGGACAACACTCCTGTGAGCGTCAATGTGCCGATCGTTGTCTTGGGTGCATCGGAATGTCCAGGCATTAAGCTGGGCGGTTTTTCACGCCAAGTGATCCGTCACTTAGAAGTGAGATGTTTGCCAAAACACATCCCTCAGCAGTTTTCATTAAGCATTCATGATTTGCAGCTTTCTCAAGCGAAGCGTCTCTCCGATATCGAGGTCCCAGCTTCCGTTCGTCCGCTTGCAAAGAACATGAAAGAAGTGGCGATTGTGATTGCTAAGCGTTAGGAATGGACGAAGATTTACAAGTTGCAAATGAACTTTGCCTCATTGTAGGGCTAGGCAATCCTGGCAAGTCTTATGAAAAGACTCGCCATAATATCGGGTTTGCAGCTGTTCAGGAATTGGCCCGGAAACACGGGTTTGCCTTTCAGAGGCAATTAAAATTTAAAAGCAGCCTTGCCGAAGGGCAAATCGGCTCTAGGCGAGTGCTGCTCCAAATGCCGCTTACTTATATGAACTTAAGCGGCGAAGCGGTGGCCTTGGCCATGCGCTTTTGGAAAATCGATCTGAAGAACCTCCTCGTCATCGTCGATGATATTGCGATCGGCTTAGGAGAGCTCAGGTTAAAGATCAATAGCGGCTCCGGGGGCCATAACGGCCTTAAGAGCATTGAGGAGCATTTGCAAACTCAGCGCTACGCCCGGCTTCGCATTGGAGTCGGAGATCGTCAGGAAGGGGATTTGGCCAGCCATGTGCTAGGCCGGTTTTCTGAAGACGAACAAAAAGTCGCTGCCGCAGTTGTGGAGCGCTCAGTCCAAGCGGCTGAAATATGGTTACAAAAAGGAATAACCAGTGCGATGGATTTTGCCAATAGGTCATAAATCCATCGGAACCCAAGCATTGGAGAAAAAACATGTCATTAAGAAGACAACGCAACGCTCTTTACGAAGGGATGTACATCATTAGCGCTACGCTAAGCGACGAGTCCCGTAAAAAAGCGTTTGAAAAAATTACTGACGGGATCGCCTCAAACGGAGGAAAGGTCCTTAAGGTGCACGAACAAGGCCGACGTAAACTTGCTTATTCCATCGATGGCAAACGAGAAGGCTACTATTATTTAGTGTATTTCGAAGCTCCTACTCAAGCAATTATCGAGCTTTGGAAAGACTACCCCTTACATGAAGATCTTATTCGCTTCATGACATTGAGAACGGAAAAAGTTCTTGAGACTCTCGAATTTGCACCTCTTAACGCACAATAAGGAGCCTTGTTATGACGACCCCCACCTTTAAAAGAAGCAATACCCAAGGTGCCAGCAGCGGCCCTAGCAGCAATGGCGATTCGCCTTTTGCTAAAAAAAGAAAAAGCTGCCCTTTCACTGTGATCAAAGCAGAGACGATTGACTATAAGGATGTTGAAAATCTCAAGCTGTTCATCACAGAACGAGGAAAAATTCTGCCCCGCCGTATTACCGGTGTTTCCCATTACTACCAGAAGTTGCTGAACAATGCGATCAAGCGCGCACGCCACATGGCGCTGCTTCCTTTCGTAGCAGAAGAATAAGAGGGATTTTATATGAAACAACAATTATTACTTCTTCAAGACGTAGAAGCACTTGGACAAAAAGGGGACGTCGTCTCCGCTAAGCCAGGCTATGTACGCAACTATCTCTTGCCTCAAGGTTTTGCTGTGATCGCTTCTCCTAACACTCTTCGCAAAAGAGAGCGTCTCCGCCAAGAGCGCGCCCAGCAAGCGATCGTGGATCGTCGCGAAGCTGACGAGCTCGCTAAACAAGTTGAGTCTCTCATCATCGAAACACGCGTAAAAGTGGACCCAGAAGGTCACATGTACGGTTCTGTTTCTGCCCTTGATGTAGCTCAGCTCTATCAGCAAAATGGACTTCCTGTTGAGAAGCGCTATGTGCATCTCCCTCGTCCCATTAAGGCGACCGGCGTTCACAAAATCCCTCTCAAACTCAAAGAAGGTGTGGCTGCAACTTGCACGCTCCACATCATCCCAGAGGGCATGGTCAGCCTCGGCGTAGAAGCCGTCGTCGCTCCCATCCCAACAGAAAGCTGAGAACAGAGCGAGTAATCTCCCTATCTCAACCCGCAGTCTACTTCTCGTAGTCTGCGGGCTTTTTTTTGCCTCTGTTCTTTCGGGGCTTCGCCCCAAACCCCGCCAGGAACCTATCTCAATAAAGAGGCTTCGTCGATTTTGGTGATTCTTTTAGCCGATTTTCAATTCTTTTTACAGAGGTAG
>DAINNB010000140.1:1195-4496 GCA_036736085.1 Chlamydiales bacterium | reverse complement strand
ATTGTTGATAGACAGAGAGTCCTTGGTGAGCTGTTTGGACGCTATTACGACTATTGCTAATCCATTCGGAGCCTTTGATCGAGCCTGTTTTGAGGTTGACTTGAAAACGAGAGGTCACTTTTTGACGCCAGTAGTTTTCGTCTCCAAAAAGCAAGATGGGATTGGCTGGACAGCCCCCTGTTTTTCTGCGTACTTCCTCTAGAGAGTACTCAAAGTCTGTCCCGATGCCTCCAGGCAGCAAAATGGGAAAGTCGAGATAAAATTCTGCCTGCCTTTCTACGAGACGGTCGAGGCGGTAGGTCATTTTTCCATCGATGTACTCATTTTGTTTTTGCTCGTTGACAACGCTTCCGTCTTTCGGACGGAAATCGACGATGTTAGCGCAAGAGAGGATGCCTAGAGAACGAGCTACTCGGTTGGCGAGAGCCATAGCGCCTGGCCCTCCTCCAGTTACGACAGCTAAAGGAGTATCTTTGCTTAAAAGCGGGTGGGTTACCTGATTTCTCATCTGTAAAACTCCAGCCCAAAGAGCATGCAATTCCTGCTCGAAATTGCCTTCTTCAAGGTTCGAGCCATAGACGCCGAATACGGTTGCTTTGCGAAAATCTTCGACAAGGGGCAAAGGAACAAACATGCCTGTTTCTTTATCTGTTTTGAAAGAGTATTGCAGGATCTGTTTAGTGACGTCGTCGACCCAGAAAACGGGAATGCCGAATTTAGCAAGATCGACCAGCATAGCACGGTCTTCCTGAGAAAAATATCCCCCATGCGTCGCCGAAGGATATTGAAAATAGATCCTTTTGAGGCAGCGTTGCACAAGATCATTCAGTAGCATTCGTTTGAGAAGTGGCGTTGGAAAATGTCGGGAGAGCAAGATCCCTTGTGAGGTGATAAGCCCCGTTTCGATTGCTTGAAGGAAGGGATAGGCGGGCTGGTGTTCGATGTATTTTTCCACGACGAGAGATTGCCTTGCAGGGTGGGCGAGGCCTGGAAATTCATATTTGTAAGGATCTCGGATAATCCAGTCTTTGGCAGTTAGGTTGAGCAGCTGCGTTCCTTTCACCACAAAAACTGCGGCAAGGTCATTTTTGGGCTCTGGAGCTGTAGCGAAAGCTCGAAAGAGGCTTTCGGGGTCTTCAAGAGCCGTTTGGAGTTGATCTCTATCGGCAAAAAAAATGTGCTCGCGATGGGGTTCCAGCGTGTAAAATTCAAGAGGGATATCGTCGAGAATTTGGTTGCTGGCGCCATAGAGCTCGTAAATATCTCCCGAGTCGAACGTGTCGGGTTGAAGCACGTTGGCGCTTAAATGGCGGTAGCCTTGAGGTAAAAGGGGATCGACGACTCTTGCATAGACCGTCCGGATATGTAAAGGCGCTGTGCGCACAAGAAGAACGTCCTTATCGCGAATGATGCGAGGCGCGTCGGGTTCCATTTGATGATCGAGGTGGAGGAGCTGGCGCGTTTGGGTCATGTTTTTAGCTAGAGCTTTAGCTAGCGTCGGCAATAGGCCGTAGATGCTCGGAGCGTATTTCACGACGCCATCGAGAAGTGATAAAAAAGCGACGGTCCTTCCTGAAATTTTTTCTAAGATCAAAGAACCGCTCCCTTCGAGACCTCCCAAAGAAAGGAGAGGGCGCCCTTTACGGTCCGATCTTCCAAACATCCGCATGAGATAATCAGGATCGCGGACGCGACGGCGTTCATCTCCGGCGAATAATTTGCCGATATAAGCCCCAGGCTCTAAGAGAGCCAGCATCGCCTTTGCGAGTTCCCCCAGAGCTATGAGCTCGACTTTGATGAGGGCGGAAGAAGTTTTTTGGTCCCACTGATACTCACAGCCAATTCCATTGAGCCCTAATTGCGCAAGCGTGCTTTTGACATTGAAATAGACGAGCTCGGGCTCGATTTCATAGCCTACAAAAGCAGGTGAGATATGCTTGATCTTAACAGTGGCTATCCTTTTTGTATCGTTGATGGTTTGAATGTCTGTGATGAATCCATCGGGCGTAACTAAATCATAGTGATGTGCGGTAAGGTAGCTTTCCATAATTTATGCTTTTTTTTGTTTTTCGTAGCGTCCCATAAGATGCGTGTGTGCGATGATGTGGTTTTGCATGGCCTGTTCAACTTCTTTTTTTGAAGCTCCGCTTTTTATGTCGAGCTTTTGGTCCAGTGCGTAGAGTTTGAAAAAATAGCGATGTTGCCTATCAGGAGGACATGGGCCTACATATTCGAGTTTGCCATTTGTGCTTTTTCCTATCTGGCCGGGAGGTTTTGTGTTTTCTTCGATGTGTTGCAGTGTTGGAGGCAAGTTGAAAACTATCCAATGGTCATACATTTGATCTGTACGTATAAAAGAGGGGACGTCGGGATCGTCCATGATGAGCACGAGCGCTTTGGCATGAGCTGGAACGTTTTGAATTTCCAAAGGTGGATTGATTCCTTCTCCCTCGCATGTATATTTCAAGGGAATTTTTCCTCCTTCTGAAAAAGCGGGACTCGTGAGCTTCATAGGCTACCTCTTGAGGTAAATTCTTGCAATCTATAGAATCAACCAGTTATGCCGAATTCAATCGGCAGCTTGATTTTTTTAACTCCGGATGGGACTCTATTACTATCTTTCACTCTAGCAGAAAATGAAAATGAAGGAAATGTCTATTATTCCTCGTAGCTTCGGTACGCATGATGGTTCATTTCACGCAGATGAAGTGACGGCATGTTCGTTGCTGCTGCTCTTAAATTGCATTGATCGAGATAAAATTTATAGAACGCGCGATCCGGAAGTGTTGGACCGATGCGACTATGTTTGCGATGTAGGTGGAGTTTACCATGCTGACCGGCGTCGTTTTGATCATCACCAAATCGATTACCAAGGTGCTATGAGCAGCGCGGGGATGGTTCTTCTCTACTTAAAAGAAAAGTCGTTCATTGATGCGCATGTTTATGATCACTTTTATAAAAGCCTCATCATGGGTGTCGATCAGCATGACAATGGAGTAGCTCGTTCTGAAATTGGGACCGCTTCTTTTTCTCATGTCGTCTCGAATTTTTTACCGATTACGTATGACGTTTCTTCGGACGAGATGAACGCTGCGTTTTTTTCTGCAGTCGATTTTGTTCTTGGGCACTTAGACCGGATGCGTCAACGGCTAAAATACACGCTTGCTTGTCGCGACATCGTACAAGAAGCCATGTTTCGGGCAGAGCCCGTCATCCTTTTTGAAGAATCGATCCCTTGGATGGATAATTTTTTCGAGCTCGGCGGCGAGGGCCCTCCTGCGCGGTTCGTTATTATGCCTGC
>DAINNB010000140.1:0-1185 GCA_036736085.1 Chlamydiales bacterium | reverse complement strand
GGAAACTATGAGGAGGGCCTCCCTCTAATCACGAGCGACTTCAAGTCCGCACGCCGCTGCCTCAAGAGTGGGCTGGCCTCCGCGAAGAAGATTTGAAAAAAATCTCGAAAATCCCAGGCGCTATTTTTTGTCACAAGGGTCGCTTTATTTCCATTTGGGAAACAAAGGAAGATGCTATTCGCGCCTCTCGCATCGTACTCAGCTTATAGGAATTCTATGTCAACAGTTTTTGATCTCATCATTAAAGGAAAGCTTCCTTCCACAAAAGTCTATGAAAGCGACCCCGTCCTCGCAATCGAAGACATTCACCCTGTCGCTCCCGTTCATATCCTGATCATGCCTAAAAAACCCATCCCAGATTTTCAGCACATCGAGCCTGAAGATTGGCCTGTCATCCAAGAAATGCTTCAAGCCGCCCAACAAATCGCCGAAGAAAAAGGGCTGACAGAAGACGGCTACCGCCTTCTCACCAACAACGGCGCCAACGCCGGTCAAATCGTCTTTCATTTACATTTTCATCTCATTGGCGGAAAAGTTTTAGGCCATATCGGATAAATCATGCGAGCTGGGGCCTCGCCCCAAACCCAACTAAAGGACTATCGCCCTTTAGAATCCCTTGTTTAATTAAAATACAAATGTGATTCTAAAGGGAGCCACCCCTTTAGTGGGGTTTGAGGCGAAGCCCCAAGAGGCTTTGGTATTCAGCGAATTTTTTTGGAAGATCTTCGTAGATCCAATTTTGTATTCGGGCGGCATTTTGAGGGACGGGGATATTCTTGGCGTATTTGGTGAGGAGATAGGATAGATAGGGACGGCTGCTGAGATGAGTGGCTAAGCGGTAGAGGGGTTCTGCTTGGGTGGGTTTGTATTGATAGGCTTTGCAGAAAGCCTTGATGATTTCGTGAGAGGGGTAGTTGAGGTCTTTTTTTAAGCACGCGATGCAATAGAGGGACCAGAAAAGCTCTTCCGTGTCTCCTCCTAGAGAAGCTCTTCGTTCGAAGTGGAAGAGAGCTTGAGGGAAAAGCTCTGCGTGGATATAGCTTTGTGCTAGAAAGAATGTGTATCTAGGGTGGTTGGGTTCTTTTAAAAGAGCCCTTTCCAGGATATTGGCGTCTTCTAGGTACTTTTTTGGGTTTTGGGCTCGATGCCCTGAGTTTTCGTCGTAGATGAGAAGGGCGGCTGAAT
>DAINNB010000139.1:0-4555 GCA_036736085.1 Chlamydiales bacterium | reverse complement strand
ACCAAGCAAAGCAAATCCATCCCCGGTCTCTTTTTTACTGGAGATATCCTCTACATCGACGGCATTACAGGTTGTTTTAACTTCCAAATCGCCTGGACCACGGCCTGGCTCGCGGCGAATGCTATGGAATAGTCTTTTTTTAAAAGCTTCGCCCTTAAGAACCCACCAAAGGACTTCGTCCTTTGGAAACCTATTTTGAGTTAAATATGACAAAAAGAAGGAAGGACTTTAAAAAAATGTATGAGTCCTCTGCAACTAAAGGCTAGCAAAAAACTGTGGATTTGATAAAATGTTATGCTACATCACTTATGATGTAGAAAGGATGGCTTTATCATCAAAAAATTTCAAGGCAACTATCGTTGGTTCATTGCGAGCCTGATTTTCTTCATTACCCTCGTTAATTTTATTGACCGTTCGGCCATCTCTTTTGTGATCGAACCTTTAAAGGCCGAATACCATTTCAGCGACACACAATTCGGGATGATTTTAGCTGCTTTTTCTGCAGGCTATATGATCCTTACCGCCGTCGGAGGCTGGCTTGTCGACAAGTGGGGCGTCCGTTTTATGTGGCCTGTCGCTGCTATCGCTTGGTCTCTTTGCGTAGGCTGTCTAGGATTTGCCGGAGGATTTTGGGGATTTGTCTTTTTGCGTTTTTTACTAGGCGTCTCAGAAGGCCCCCACTTCCCATCAATGACTCGATCGATCAGCAACTGGCTCTCTCCGCGAGAGCGCGCCAGAGCCCTATCTTTAGGATTGGTCGCTATCCCCCTCTCTTCCGTAGTTGGAGCTCCCATTACTTCCTATCTCGTAGCTGATTTCGGTTGGCGCACAATGTTTTTTATTATCAGCATCACAGGCATTTTATGGGCTGTCGTATGGTATCTTTGCTTTACCGATTCCCCTAAAGATTCTCCCCACGTCAATGAAGAAGAACAAAAAATCATTGCCACCCCATCTACGCTTCAATCAGAGCAAAAACAAAATATTATTGATTGGCGCTTCATTCTTACCCACCCCACGCTGGTGGCAAATAATATTGCTTATTTCGCCTTTGGCTACATGCTTTTTTTCTCCACTTTATGGCTTCCCGGATATTTCCTTACGCAGCATGGGCTGAATCTAAAAAGCGTTGGCTGGTATTTGACGATTCCTTGGTTGGTTGGAGCAATTTTTCTAAAAGCAGGCGGGGTTCTTTCCGATTATCTCTATGTCAAAACAGGCAAGAGTAGAATTGCCCGCTCTCACCTTATTTGGAGCAGCCAACTCTTGGCGACTGTCTTTTTTGTTCTCTTAGGCTTTACTCATACGTTAGGTTTTTCCATCCTCTTTTTAAGTCTAGGACTTGGTTTCGGGCTCATGCCTCAGCCGGCCTTTTTTAGCATTAATATCGACGTAGCTAAGGAAAGAGCTGGATCGGCTCAAGGCATCACTTCTAGCTGTCTCTCGCTTGCCGGAGTGATCGCTCCTATTGTAACTGGCTGGTTAATCGATATTACAGGCAACTACCAAGCTGCTTTTCTCTTGCTAGGGGCTGTTACAGCCATGGCAGTTGTCACAGTTGTTTTCTTCCACCATCCAGATCGACAATGGCTGAGAGCTAAACAAGTACCACAACCTAACTAACGGAGATCAATATGTCCTCTGGGATAAACTTTGCCTATCGATTAAACGAAGCGCTTGATAGCGCCAATAAAGTTTGTATTCCTCAAGGATATACTGTTCGCACGAACCATCCGCAAATAGATCCCAAAAAGCCGGTTTTGCTGTCCCTAATTTATCCAGATAAAGCCGTTCGAAATATTGGGGTTGTTCATCTTGTACGTCTTGAAGGGGACCGCTGGGACCTTACCCCGGCTGAAGATCTCGCTAAAACAACAGAAGAAATTGCGCAGGCGATTTTAGCTAGGATCCAACGTTTTTTCGAAGCGGAAAAAGCAGGTCTTTACATCGACGAAAATGGAACCATCTTCGATTTCAACAATATAGATGTTCGGGTCCATCAAGATCTGAGTTTTTCCGTCAAAGGGCATATGGTAACTTTATCTGGATCAAAGATTCCCCTTTCGCTCCTTAAAAGCGAAGGAATCATCGTGTTTAAAGAAGCTGCCCATGGAGAAACCGAGCTCGTCGACGAATCCGACAAGCGCCTTCATAAAGGCGTTTATATCGACGTAGAAGGAAACCTCTACCGCAAATAATCTTCGTCAATCAAAGCAAGAAAAAATCTCCGCCGAAAGGGTTTGTCGTTACACGCTCAGTCAACCGTGTTGTGCACGTGGGGTCTTTTCCCAAGGAGGGCGCGAGGGCCGTAGCTTGGCGTCAAAACCCCTTAAAGACGAATGTTGTTGAAGGGCAATCTAGCAACCACAGTCTCCCAAACAGCAGAGAAGATGCCATTTTCTCCTTAACCAGAATTTAACGCCACAAGAAAAAAGGGATTCTAAAGGGCGCCAGCCTTTTAGCGGGGCTTGGGGCAGAGCCCCAATCAACCTAAGGGCGAGAGCCGTCCACATCAGGAACACTAAAAAAGTCTTTCAAGACTTGTTGGGTTGCTTGACGGCCGATAACCGCAATCGATTCTGTAAGAGGGATATTTTTAGGACACGAACGCGTGCAATTTTGTGCATTGCCGCAGCCTGCGATCCCATCTTCTTCGAGGAGAGCTCGGACCCTTTTGGATTTTTCCAATGCGCCGGCTGGATGATCGTTAAATAGACGCGCTTGAGAAAGAGCGGATGGGCCCATGAAAGCTGAATGATCGTTAACTTGAGGACAACTTTCAGAGCAACAGCCGCAGGTCATGCAAGTGGAGAGCGTATAAAGGGCCTCTTGCACCTCAGGACTGACCTTAGGGCCGTTTGCACCTGTATCCCAACTGCCATCGACAGAAACCCATGCACGCACTTTTTTAAGCGATTCGAACATCGATGTGCGATCGACGACGAGATCTCGGACGAGAGGAAATTTAGTAAAAGGGGCTAAAGTGACTACGGAAGATTCTTTGAGGTATGGTTCGATAAGGGCTGTGCAGGATTGACGAGGTCGGCCATTGACGAGCATAGAACAAGACCCGCACACTTCTTCAAGACACCCTTGCTCCCATGCGACGGGAGTTGTTTTTTTCCCCTCGCGCGTGATCGGATTTTTTTGGATCTCCATGAGGGCGGAGATCACGTTGATGCCAGGATAAACTTCCAGCTCAAACTCTTCCCAATACTGATGACCTGGTTCGCCGCGAAAAATTTTTAAGATGAACGTTTTTTTCATAAGGGCAGTTGGATGTTGGATGGAATATTTTTCAAACTAGGCTTCACTTTTTTTGCCTGTGTATAATCCCTCTTTATCGGTTCTAAGTGACGAATGTCAACAGGTTCGTAAGAAATACGCGGTTCATCAGATTGGGGATCATAAGTTGCAATCGTGGTTTTCAGCCATTCATCATCATTTCTCTCGGGAAATTCAGGCTTATAATGAGCTCCCCTAAATTCATTGCGAAGCAAGGCCCCTTTTGCAATGACAAGGGCAAGTTCGATCATAGGAGTAAATTGTCTGGCAAAAACGTACGTCTGATTCAATTTTTTCCCTCGATCATCAAGAGAAATATGTTTTACCCGCTGACGGATCTCCTTTAATTTCTCAATTGTGCGTTGAAGATCAGGATTGTCTCTTTTCACACTCACGTAATTGACCATCCACTCAGCCATTTCATCGTGGAGCTGATGGACATTTTCTTTGCCCGTACGCTCTAAAAGCTCTTGCTGCGCCTTTTTTTCTTCCTGAAGAGCTTCCGTAAAAATCGATTCAGGTACATCTGCATAGCTGGAAGACAAATTGGATAAATAGCGGGGCACTTCGACCCCGGTGACAAGTCCACCGAAAATACACGAGAGCAGCGAGTTCGCTCCGCGGCGATTAGCCACATGATATTGATAATCTGATTCGCCTACATTAAAACAGCCTGTCAAATTAGTCATTTGCCTGTAGCGCGTCCAACGGTCCGGATCATCTGCAGCAGGCCAATCCACCCAGCCCCCGCCCATCGTATAATGGACCGCTGGATAAATTTTCATCGGCATTTTTCTTGGATCTGTCCCCATAAATTTTTGATAAATTTCTAAAATCGCCTCTAACTTGTGAAGTTTTTCCGGAGGCAGATGCGTCACATCAAGATACACTTGCTGCTTTCCTTCGATGCCAAGGCCTAGTTCGCAAACTCTCATGACTTCGCGAGAGCCAATGTCTCGAGGAACGAGATTGCCAAAAGCGGGATACATCTCTTCTAAAAAATACCAAGGCTCGCCTGTTTTGACGCAAGGCCGAAGCGTGCCGTCGGGAAAATGAATCGATTTTGATGCATCCACTGGGTCACAAACTCTGCCTCCTTCCCCTCTTGACGATTCTGAGATCAAGCGCATTTTATCAAGACCTGGAACTGCAGTCGGATGAATCTGGATAAATTCTCCATTGGCATATTTCATCCCTTGCATATAAAGACGGCCGTTGGCAGCCCCTGTGCAGAAAGTCGAATTGGTCGACTTTTTATAAATTAAACCTA
>DAINNB010000138.1:0-4598 GCA_036736085.1 Chlamydiales bacterium | reverse complement strand
GTGTGGGGAGAGTTTATCTTAATTATTATTTAATAATAAGCTCCGGATGAATTGAACTTTTAGAAAAAGAGAATGGCGCTGGAGTATATTTTCTGAAGGAGGCGGGGGAGGTGCTTTTTTTTTGAGCAGAAAGTCCCTTGAATTCAAAATAAACTCCTAATTCGACGCTGTAAAGAAGTTTATTTAAAAAAACTTCTTTGCAGCGTCGAATGGGGGGATACTTAAATTCTACTAAGTCAAAGGCTTTAAATTAAGCCTTTTTGCCTTCGCTTTTCATTTTGCGTCGAACGGCGGCAATGCCATTCTTATCGATTGTGCGGATCGCAGATGTCGATAAGCGCATAGTGACGTAGCAATTTTCCTCAGGATCCCAAAAACGTTTCTTTTTTAGGTTGGGGAGAAAACGTCGGTTGGTGATGCCTGTAACTTTAAGGCCGATCCCTTTTTTCTTTTTTGCGATACCGCGCAAGGTGTAGCTGCGGCCGGCTACAGGTTTTTTACCGGTGACTGAACAAACTTTTGACATACAAATTCCTTCTCAAAAAGTACCTGGCATCATATCAGTTAAGACATATTGGTACAAGTAAGAAATTTGGTATCGCTTGCAATCCAAGCACGAAGTCGATATAAGAAAATTTTTGAGGTGATTGATGAAAATAAGTTCAGAGTCTGCTGTTAAAGCCAATAACTCTCATAAAGAGGAAAAATCGGTGTCACGTAAAACATTTGTGATTGATACAAACGTGCTTGTGCACGACCCGGCTTCGATTAAAAAATTTAAGGATAATGACGTGGTCATACCTTTGATCGTTTTAGAGGAGCTCGATGGGCTGAAGCGCTATTCAGACGAGGTAGGGAAAAACGCCCGCGAGGCGATCCGCTACATCGATTCCTTAAAAATGCAAAAAAAGGGGGACCTCCACGCTGGAGTTACTATCCCTGAAGGACCTAAGATCCGCATCCATTTAGAAAAGCCGGACAAAATCGACGGATTTCCTCTCCCTCTTGACCGCAACAGCAATAAGCTGCTTTTGATGTGCTATGCCTTGCAAAAAGCCGGTGAATCGGTTGTTATTGTTTCGAAAGATTTCGTAACTCGGGTCAAAGCGGAAGCGATGGACCTTGAATCGGAAGATTATGAAAACACGAAAGTCTCTTATACGACAATGTATAAAGGGATCAGAAAGCTCGAAGTGGCTAAACGCGACATCGATCTTTTCTACAAAGACGGCACCCTGCCCCTCATCGACGAGGGATTCAGACCCAACGAGTATGCTGTTTTAACCTCCCCCGAAAACTCGTCTGCCGTCTGCAAATACAACGACAAGACCAAGCGCTTAGAACCCCTTCTCCAAATGAACCGGGATGTATGGGGCCTTCAGCCTTTAAATGTCGAGCAGCGCTGCGCTCTCGATCTTTTAATGCGCGATGATATCCCCCTCGTCACTCTCGTTGGCCCAGCAGGGACTGGAAAAACCCTCCTCGCTCTCGCCTGCGGCATGAGAAAGGTGTTCGATGAGGCCGTGTACTCCCGTATCCTCGTTTCGCGCCCCATCGTTCCCCTCGGTAAAGACATCGGCTATCTCCCCGGCACAAAAGAGGAAAAGCTCTATCATTGGATGCAACCCATCTATGACAACCTCGACTTCCTTTGCTCAGCCACGAACGGCCAAGGCAATGGCGCCGCAGCCCTAGAGTTCATCATGGAAAGTAAAAAAATCGAGATGGAAGCCGTCACTTACATCCGGGGCCGCTCTCTGCCCAAGATGTACATCATCATCGACGAGGCCCAAAACCTCACGCCCCATGAGATCAAAACCGTCGTCTCCCGCGCCGGCAAAGGAACAAAGGTCATCCTCACAGGCGACCCCACCCAAATCGACAACCCTTACCTAGACGCCGATTCCAATGGCCTCTCCTACACCGTAGGACGCCTCAAAAATCAACGCATCTACGGCCATATGTTCCTGGAGCGAACCGAGCGCTCCGAGCTCGCTTCCATTGCAGCAGAAATTTTATAGTAGTTTTGGGGCTTAAAGTTTGGGGCTTCGCCCCAGGCCCCACCAAAGGACTTCGTCCTTATGGAATCCTATTTGTTTTTTATGTAAAAAATAAATAGGAGTCCAGAGGACGTCAGTCCTTTGGCGGGGTATGGGGCAGTGCCCCATCGACTAATGCTTAGGAGAGCGTACGCGATAAATAGAATCCACTTGATCGACGCTGGAGATGCAGCAGTTGAGGCCTTTGAGTTTGCCGGATTGGAGGTCGTAGACCCAGCCGTGGACGCAGAGGAACTGGCCCCGGTTCCAGGCTTCTTGGACGATGGTGGTGTGGCAGACATTTTGGACCTGTTGGATGACGTTGAGTTCGACGAGGCGGTTGCAGCGGGCTTTTTCGTTCTCGATGGCATCGAGTTCGTCTTTGAAGCGGGAGTAGACGTCGCGGATATGGCGGAGCCAATTGTCGACGAGGCCGAGGTGGTGGTCTTTCATGGCGGACTTAACGCCTCCGCAGCCGTAGTGGCCGCAGACGATGACGTGGCGGACGTTTAGGATGTTGATGGCGAATTCGAGGACAGAGAGGCAGTTGAAGTCTGTGTGAGGACAGATGTTGGCCACATTGCGGTGGACGAGGAGTTCTCCTGGTTCTAATCCGACGACTTCATTGGCGGGCACTCTGCTGTCTGAGCAGCCGATCCAGAGATAATCAGGATTTTGATCGCGGGCGAGTTTCCGAAAATAAGCCGGGTCGAGAGCAATTTTAGTCTCCACCCAGTTTTCGTTATTCTGAAAAAGAACTTTTAGCTTTTCCATCCCTACCTAACAAAACAATTAGGATTCCAAAGGACGAAGTCCTTTGGCAGGGCTTGGGACGGAGTCCCAATATCCCCAAAAACTCACGATTTTCCATCAACCTCAGGTTTTTGCGCAACTAAGTAATAGCTTGTCGTGACAAGCCTCTTGCGGTCGGCTTCGACGAAAGCTTGGCCGTCTTGCGTGAGGCGGTCAAAAAGGGCTTTAAAATGTTTTGGGAGGAGACGCCATTTGACGAGAGTTTGGATGGCGCGGGTAGCTCTGGTGAAGAATTTATCGGCATTTTCGATGAGTGGAGCTTGTAGACCATCGAGACTGGCGTTTTCGCTGATGACGACTTTGAAGCCGGCTTGCTTGAAAGCATTTTCGTATTCTTCGATAGACGGCGTGCCAATGGCTCCGATGAGAGGTTTGATCCTTTTCATGAGCTCGGCATGTTCTGAGTTGTCGGGTGAGTAGTCAGGAAGGCGGACCCAGTCGAGACAGGCGATTTTGCAGCCTGGTTTTAAAATTCTGTAGATGTCTTTAGCGAGAGCTGGAAGATCTTTGCTGTAGGTGAAGACTTGCACTTGGTAGACAGCGTCCAGCGAAGCGTCGGTAAAGGGGAGAGGGATGCTGTTTAAGTCGCCCTGTTTAAATTGGCATTTCTCTGAAAGACCGTTGCCTGCGGCGAATCGTCTGGCTGATTCGAGTTGGTTGGGATCGATATTGATGCCAGTAACATGGGCTCCGGTCAAAGAAGCTACATGGCTGGCGATCCGGCCTCTTCCGCAGCCGATATCTAGGACCTGGTGGCCTGGTTGAATGCCAAGGTCTCGACACATTCTTTTTTCATACAGGGCTTGGTTAGCAATGATGCTGGCTGAAAGATCGATGGCAGGAGGGATGTACATTTTTTCTACCTGGCCAATTGAGCAAAGATGGTTAAGGACGCTGTAATAGTCGACTAATTTCCCTTGGACTTTTTGATAGTAGTCCAGTCCCATTTTTTCAATAAGCTGCTTTTCATCAGCCCAATCGTGATCGTAAATGTCGTAGGAGTTGAGAAAGGCATCTATTTTTTCCTGAGGGAGAGAATAGAGCGTCTTGATGGATTTAAGAATGGTGCCTAGTCGATAAAACCAAAATTGCATTTTTGCTGTTTGAAACATATTCCCTCTGTTAAATCATCCGTTTGCAGATCTTTTCGTTGTTGTACTTATTTTTTGAATTTTTAACAACTCACATTTCATGTATAACTAAAAATGATGGGGTCCGAGGAAACGATGGCTAAAAAATATGATGAAAGCACTGTTTTATCTTTAGATGCACTAGCGCATATCCGTCTTCGTTCGGGAATGTACATCGGCAGATTAGGCGATGGTTCGCATCCGGACGACGGGATGTATGTGATGCTCAAGGAAGCTATCGATAACGCTATCGATGAATTCATCATGGGCTATGGTAAGCAGATTGATATTGAGCTGAATGAAAAAACATCCATGGTATCGATTAGAGATTTTGGAAGGGGGATTCCTTTAGGCAAGGTGATTGAATGTGTAAGCCAGATCAATACGGGCGCGAAATACAATGACGATGTCTTTCAATTTTCAGTTGGGCTCAATGGAGTGGGTATGAAGGCCGTCAACGCTCTTTCTTCTTATTTTATGGTGAAAAGCGTAAGAGACGGGGAGTTTGTCGAGGTTCATTTTGCTCAAGTCGTGCTGCAGGACAAAAAAAAGGGAAAGAAGAAAGAAAAAGAAGGGACACGTATAGAATATATTCATGATACAGAGATTTTCAAAA
>DAINNB010000137.1:0-4626 GCA_036736085.1 Chlamydiales bacterium | reverse complement strand
TATCCGGTTCCTCTCAGAACTCCCTGTAAACTTTCTTTTAGAAGAAGCTCCAGATATTCCCCGATTTATTAATGTAGAAGAGGGAAACATTAAACGACCCTTCTTGCGCAAAGGGATCTTAGCTATGTTGGTCGGAGCAGGGGGAGTAGGCAAAACACATGCATTGGCGCAGCTGGCTCTCTCACTTGCGACAGGGCACCCTTGGCTCGACGTATTTCCTATAGAAAAACCAGGACATGTCTTTTTAGGCCTTGGAGAGAATCATTTGTCCGACATCCATCGCCTTTTAAGAAAGGTGGCCAAACATTTTATGCATCGAACCAAAGAGAGCCAGAGGCTCTTTTTCGACCCCGATCCTCTTATGGCTGCCATGAATCGGATTGCCCCTATGGCATTTTCCGGAGTCGACGCCGCTTTTATCCACCAAGGAAAGCCAACACCTTTCTTTCAAGCTCTTTTAACGAGCCTAAAACAAACTGAGCCAGAAGAAGGATGGTCTTGCATCATTTTAGATCCTATTTCCCGATTTATCGGAATGGACGCAGAAACCGACAACGCTGCAGCCACCCAATTCATCGCCCTTTTAGAAAGGCTTTCTTTAGAACTCAAAGGAAACCCTACGATAATTTTTGGCCATCATATGAATAAAGGGGGGGTTTCAGGGATGAACACAGATCAAGCAGCAGCTAGAGGCTCTTCCGCGATTACCGATGGAGTCCGCTGGCAAGTGAATTTAGAAAAAAGCAAACAAGATGAGATGGACTCAAGCAAGGATGTGATTTTCCGTCACGTCAAATCCAACTTCACAGCCATTCTACCAACGCGCATCTTAAAAAAAGATGAGACAGGATGTCTCTCTGCAGCTTTAGACGGCTTTGCCCCTCGCCTTAAAACAGAAAATTCTAGTAGAATGGTGACCCTAGGTCCCATCGGAGGATCTCATGAACGATCATGAAGAGTATAAACTCACACCTGTCATTGTCGAAGACGATGAGCCTATTTCCAATTTTATGACGGCCTCCCAAGATGAGGTCAAAAAAGCTGTCGAAACCATTTTAACAGATAAAAATAAGATCGAAGACAATTTTTATAAGACAATCGATTCCAATATTGAATTCGGCATCAGCAGAACAATTTCAGACAAGCTCTACCATCTCCCTAAACTCCTTTCTCATCCAGAGCTCATTTGGCAAGAAGGAACCACATCCTACATCATTAAATCGTCTACTCCTGATTCAGCCGGCCATACAATTACTCTCGAACACCGTTTACAGGCCAGCTCTCACGAAGAAGCTGAAAAAATCGCGGCAATCGTCGCAGACCGGCTTCGCGGAGTTCTGCATAAAATCCATATGGCCGCTTGGAAACTAGCCAATGAGCTAAGACAGTTCACCTTCACCTGTCAGATGACAGAACTCATGCGCCTTTGCTATCCCAACCGAGAGGCCCGCTTCCAAAACCAAGAGAAAATCGAGTTTTACGAGCACTTAAGAGCTTTAGAAAATACAAAAATGATCTACTCGCGAAAAAAAAACACCTCTAAAGAGGGAAAACAAACCATCGAGTCGATCGAGATCCGCCTCATAGAAATCCACAATAAAATCGGGGAAAAAGAAGAATACCCTCAAGCGATCACCCTCTCTGTCTTCAACGCTCCCTCTTTACAAAATGAAAAACTCGCTTTCGTCGGAGCCAGATTTAAAAATACAACCCTGAAACTCCACGCCGAAGTGATTTCAGTCGCAGCTTGGCTCCAAGCCAGAAAAGCCCAACATAACGACAACAACAAATCGATCTCCGTCGATGAAGACTATCTCATCCGCGTCGCAGGGCTAGAAAAAACAGCCCAAAAGAATAAGAGCATGGCCCGCAAAAGACTTCAAGAAAAGCTCATGCGCTGCGTCGAGCAAGGAATTATATTAGCTCCCATTGAAAAACAAGGGGGCAATCTTATCATCCGATATGCTTGATTTGATATTTAGTTTTTTATAAAAAAACAAAAGGAAGTCCAGAGGGGGCTTGCCCCCTTTGGCGGGGTTAAGGGGCGGAGACCCTTAAAAAAGAGTTCGAACTAATCACATTTCTCTAGAACTGTCAATATTTCCGAACGATAATTTTCAGGCAAAGTCGAAACAGAAACAAGACGCCGGCAGGCCTTTTTAGCCTCTTGCGTGCATCCTAAAGCATATGCGCTTTTTACAAATTGAAGGAGAACTCCCCACTGATACATCCAGGTCTGGATATAATGGGCATCAGTAGGAATAGGTATAGAGATCGCCTCTTTGGCTAGAAGGTAGGCCAAATAGATACATTGCGTGGCCATGTAGTGATTGATCAGAAAAAACAGAGGTTCTACTCGAGAAGGACGATATTGGAAAGCGCGGCAATAGCTGCGTATAAATACTTCTGAAGGATGACCCAATTTTTCTTGGAGTTGAGCGATTTGATAAAGGGACCAAAAAATTTCCTGGCTAGAACCTCCAAGAGACACCCTTTGTTCATAGCGCATCAAAGCCTCGGGAAGCTGATTTAAAAGTAAGTGGGCTTCTGCAAGATAAAAAACATAACGGGATTGATTGGGTTCTTTATCAAGAGCTTTTTCTAAAGTGCGAAGGTCTTTAAGGATTTTTTCAGGATCTTCGGAACGATGCCCCTCTTGCGTGCAAATCGAGACGATGCCGGGAATAAATCCCACAGAAGTTTTAACTGGAGCTTGAGGCTCTTCATGAATTACCCCTACCCAGTTACAAGCAACCTTGTTATTGAGAAGGAATCCTCTTTGAAAATCAATCCCTCCTGAACGGTAAATAATCCCATAAATATCTTTATTCAACCGGGGCAAAACAAAAGAAGGAGAATATTCAAGCCACTCATCCGCATCCATCAACAAAATGTAATCCCCTTTGTCTCTAGACAAAGCCAACACTTCATTCCGGTTATGAGCAAAATCCACCCAAGGCCTTTCATGCAGCTCGCCAGGAATATTTTTTAACGTCTTGCGAATCAAATCTTGCGTCCCATCACTCGACCCCGTATCCGCAATCACCCAATAATCAATCCACTTTTTCGCAGAAAGAAGACAACGCTCAATTACTCGAGCTTCATTTTTTACAATCATATTCAAGCAAATTTTCATAAACACACCTAATTTCGAAGAGTTAAGGGCTCTGCCCTTACTTTGACAACATGGAACGGATATCTGAAGGAAGATCTCTTTGTAAAAGCTCTTTATGGATAAGAGAAGCTTCCTCTGATTTTCCTAAAGCTTTAGCGCAATCTGCTAAAACAAGTTCGAGAGCGTAGTCGTAGACCCAAGCGTGGAAATATCCTGTACAATTAGGTTTTTTGATTGGGATGGCGATTTTAGCTAGGGTGTAGCCGATTAAGTATTGACCGATAGAGTGAAAGTAACGAGCCAGCTGTAAGAGGGGTTCGGCTCGCGAAGGGTCATTTTGATAGGCTTTTGTATAACTATCAATCCATCTTTTAGGATCGATAGCCAAATGTTGATGGATCATTCCCATGCAATAAAAGGACCAAAACACCTCTTCAGGGTCACCTTCCATGAGGGAACGCTTTTCGTAAAGTTCGAGAGCTTTTTCATAATGCTTTGCATTGCCGTAGCTTTGAGCTAGATAAAATACGTAGCGGCTATTATCAGGATCTTCTTTTAAAGCTCCTTCGATCCAAGCAGCTTCCTGTAAAAATTTGTTAGGATTTTTGCTCTGGTTTCCATCTTTTGTAAAACCGTGCTTCACTATGGTTTCTAATTTTCTTCCCGATAGCGTTTCGGAAGAGTCAATAGCCTCATGAAATAGGCCTCGCCAAAACCAGCAAGGAAGATCTCGGATTAAAGAGATGCGGTAAAAATCGGTAGAACTTCTCTCAAACAGACGAAAAAGATAAAAATCTTCAGTAAGATCTTGCTTGGAAAAAGCATCAGAAATTACTAGAGTCTCGTCGGCGTCCATAAAAAGAAAATAATCAGCCTTTCCTCTAGCAAGATCTAAAGCCTCGTTGCGGTTATGGGCAAAGTGAACCCAGGGCCTTTCGTATAACTCTCCAGGAACATCTTGAAGCTCGCGGAGAATAATCTCTTTGGTGTCATCTGAAGAGCCGGTGTCTACGATCACCCAATAATCAAGCAACTGTTTTACAGAGCGGATGCAGCGAGCCATCACATCGCTCTCATTTTTTACAATCATGTTAAGACAAATGCGATTCATCAACAACTCACTTATTTAGAATAACTTGCTTTAAATAATCAGGAAGCGAAGGTACCATTGCAAGAGAAAATAGGGCTTGTCTCAGCTCTTCATCTTTGCCAAGAACCTGACAACAAGCTGCGTATTGCCATAAAAGTCCCCATTCATAAATCCAAGCCGACACAAAAATCAAATCGGATGGTTTTGGATAGCCAACAAATTTCTTCGCCCACCCATAGGCTAGAGCCGTTTCTTGTTTTCTGCGATATAAAAGGATAAGATCATAAATAGGTTCTAATCTTGAAGGACGATCCTGATGAGCGCGAAGATAAAGCTGTTCGACAAGAGTAAGATCAGTTCCTGAAAGCTCCTCTAGTTTAGCAATCGAATAAAGAGCCCAAAAAACTTCTTCAGCAAACCC
>DAINNB010000136.1:0-4666 GCA_036736085.1 Chlamydiales bacterium | reverse complement strand
GCAGTTTATTTTGATAGAGAGGCCTCACTGGTCTTAGATCGCCGCTCTATTATGCTTTTTTTCGGGTTCTACTTTTATGTTATATTTATGACGTTACCTATTGATTTTCAGACAAACGCAAGAAGCTCATGTGTTTTTTGCGAACCTTCAGCTGAGTTGATTTTGCATGAGACAACTCATTTTCTTCTCATGCTCGATCCCTTTGCTTTGACTCCCGGCCATTTGTTGATCTCGAGCCGCGCCCACTATAGTTGTTTAGGAGAAGTGCCCGTTGAATTGCAAGGCGAGGCTACGGAGCTGAGAAACTTGGCTGTTTCGTGCCTTCATAAGGTTTTCGATCAGCCTGTTACTAGATATGAACATGGAAGAGCCGGCCATTGTTTGTTGTTGGATAAGTCAGCTCGCTCTTGTCATCATTATCATGAACATCTGATTCCAAAACATCTCCCTTTGCATGAGGCTCTTGAGACTAGGTTTACTTATATTTCTTACCAGTCGGAAAAGGAACTTTGCGCTTTGTATGAAAGATATGATGAATATCTTTTGGTTGAAGAGCCAGATTTAGGAAAACGTTTTTATATTGCTAAGGGCAAAATCATAGAGCCGCATTTGCTTCGTACGCTTTCTGCGTGCTGTTTGGGCTATCCTGAGCGGCAAAATTGGGAAAATTATGATTCTTGTGAGTTGATGTTGCTCGGCAAGCAGCGTTTACTGACTGCCGCCAAGGAAAATCCCTTCCATTTTTTTGGACCCCATGTAGATGAGATAACGCTGTGCGAATGATTTATTTAGACCATGCAAGCACGAGCCGTCCAAAACCTTCCGAAGTGCTTCAGGAAATGTCTTTTTATTTGGATCAGATAGGAGCCAGCCCTAGCAGGGGAGGGTATGATTTAGCCGAAGCTGCTTATCGCTTGGTTCAGCAAGTGAGGGAAAAATTGGCGGATTTGCTGGATGTAAAAGAGCCTGATCAGATCAGTTTTACTCATAATGGGACCCATGCGATCAATATTGTTCTTAAAGGATTTTTGAAAGAGGGTGATCATGTTATTATTAGTAATTTTGAACATAATGCAGTCGTCCGTCCTCTCCATAAACTCTCTTTAGAAAATAAAGTGGCCTATTCAATATGGAATTCGAACGCGCTCGGTTATTTTCAGCTAGATGAGCTTGAAAGCTTAATTCGTCCAAATACCAAGCTGATCGTCCTTAATCATGCGTCGAACGTTTTAGGAGTTTTATCTCCGATAAAAGAAGCTGCGGAAATAGCAAAGCGCCATAACGTGTCTCTTTTAGTTGACGTAGCGCAAACGGCAGGACTTTTTCCTGTCGATTTTGGTCAATCGGCAGACTACATTGCGGGAACCGGCCATAAATCGTTATTGGGACCTCCGGGCATGGGTTTTTTATACGCAAAGAATCCTGATACGTTGTCTACCCTTTATGAGGGTGGGAGCGGGCGCCACTCTTTGTCTTTATTCCACCCGGAAGCAGCCCCAGATAAATTTGAATCAGGAACTCTTAACTATGTGGGAATCGCAGGACTAAAAGGATCTTTATCTTATTTAGAAAATTATGGACAGGCTTACATGAGAGAAAAGGTCTTGGGTCTAATGGGCCAGGCAATGGAATTGATTCGAGAGCTTCCGGAGGTAACCTTGTATGGCACTCACCATCTTAAAGACAAAGTTCCTTTATTGTCTTTTAATATGAAGGGTTTTTTTGCTAATGAGCTGGGATATGCACTCAATCAGCGAGGCATTGCTGTGCGTTGCGGGCTACATTGTGCTCCATTGATCCATCGAACGTTAGGAACTGTTCCTCAAGGGACTGTCAGGATTAGTTTGGGTCACCAAAATACTCTTGAAGAAATCCAGCTGCTTTGTAAGGAATTGAAAGAAATCAAGATGAAAGGCTGATTTTATGAGCTCATTCACAAGCAAATTAGTTCGAGACAATATACCAAAAATTATTTCAGATTCTCAGTTGGATAGATTTAGGTTTGTTACGCTATCTGATGAGGAATATGCAAAGCAGCTGAAGAAAAAACTCCTCGAAGAGGTGGAAGAATATTTGCAAGAGGAAAACATGGAAGAATTAGCCGATATTTATGAAGTGTTGGATGCAATTGTCCAATTTAAGAAATTCGATCCCAATGAGATCCTTAAGGTTAAGCAGAAAAAATTAAATGAGCGAGGCGGTTTTGAAAAACGTCTTTTGATGGAGGTGGTTTCATGAGTGGATTTATTTTATTAGGATCGCCTGGAAGCGGCAAGGGAACTTTGGCACAATATATGAAGTCGCTTGATATCGAGCCCATTGGTTCCGGGGATATTTTACGTAGAGAGGTGAGAGAAGAAACTGAAATCGGAAAGCAAGTAAAGCATCTTGTCCGAGAGGGGCGACAGGTCTCGGATCAACTGATTTCTGAAATAGTTTTAAAAAAATTAGATCAGTGCATGGGACTGCGCCAATCATTTGTTTTGGATGGGTTTCCTCAAACTTTGCCTCAATGGGAGATCCTTCAAGATTTTTTGGCAAAACATCCGGACCATCCAGTCAGTACCATCTGCATAGAGGTAGAGCCGGAAACGGCTTTGAAGAGAATGACAGGACGGTTAAATTGTTTTCAATGTGAATCCATTTATCATCAAGAGATGAGCCCTCCTGCTCAAGAAGGGATATGCGATCGCTGCCAAATTCCCTTGATTAAACGAGAGGGGGACGCCCCTGAATATGCCAGTCAACGATTAGAGCAATTTGAGCGTACGACAAAAAAAGTGATGGAATACGTGAGCGGATTTCCTCATGTATTTTCTATCGACGGGAACCTTCCTTTACAATCTGTGCAAAGCACCTTCAATCATATTTTAAAACATGATGAAATATAATATTACGCGCAGCCATGAGCTGCATGTTCTCAAACAGCTAATCGGCGATCACCCTGCTCAGAGGCGCGCTCACTGTGTGCTGATCACCCATGTCCTTTCAACATCGGAAAATTACATTAGACTTGTCAATGAAGTGTTCCCGGTCGTATTAGTGATCGCTATCCCTTATTCGGCCAATCCTGCTACGATCCGATCGCTTGAAGAGAGTGGCATTTCTGTTTATCTACCTCAAAATATCGATGAGGCTTTTCTTCGTTCTGGAGAAAAGGTCCGAGATATTCTTGAGCGTGATGAGACTCCTCTTCTAGTTCAGGAGGTGGGAGGATATTTAGCGGGCTCTACTCAGCTGCTTGCCAAGTTCTCTCATTTTTTAGGGATTGTCGAAGACACGAATAATGGACACTGGCGTTATCAAATGGCAGGAGCGCATGCCGTCCCTGTTATTTCAATGGCCCAAAGTCCTATTAAGGACATTGAAGATACGGTCATTGGCGATTCTGTGATTTACAGCACAGAGCGGATTTTCCGCGAGGAATTCAATAGCGTCTTACAAGGACTGGCTACGGGCGTTATCGGATATGGTAAAATAGGAACTTCGACAGCAATTGCTTTGCGTGGAAGGGAAACTGCTGTAAGCGTTTACGATATAGACCCTGCAAAGTGTATACGCGCTCGGCTTGAAGGATATCGGATCGCTCCTCTTAAAAAGATTTTATCTGAATCAGACCTGGTTGTGGGATGCACAGGTAAAACATCAGTTCGGGCAGACAGCATACCTTTCATTCGCGATCGGGCCATTTTGGTCAGCGCGTCAGCAAAAAATGAAGAATTTGATTTGTTTGCTTTCGCTGGGGAGTGCAAGCGGGAAGAAATCAGCGATGCAGTATGGAAGTATGTTCAAAAAGATGGGCGTTGTTTTTATTTGTTGAACAAAGGAACTCCCGTCAATTTTAGAGATCGAAGCATTTTGGGTTATCTTTTGGATATGATTTATTCGGAATTATTTCTTTGCATGTATTCGTTGGCTTATGATAAAAATCCCCCTGGACTGCAGCATTCCGCTTCATCGATCCATACTGAAGTTGCGAGGACGTGGCTGTCAATTTATGAACCCTCTTTTGCCGATGCTTTGGAAGACAAGCTATGGGAGTATCCTGCAAGTCTTAGCGTGGCGTTAACGCATACATTTTTTCTGCAAACTGGCAAACAACAAATGAGTTTCCATGGCTGACTGTCCTCATTGTAATTCCACTGGCTGGGCTTTTCGTTACGTTCTTTCCAAAACTTCTTGTTTTACTGTTCTTTGCGATGTCCACCCCTTGGTCGAAGGGCACTTATTGATTATTCCTAAAAGACATACAAGCTGCGCCGGAGAGTATACAGAAGAAGAATGGAAAGATTTTCTTCCGCTATATGAACGAGTGAGCGACTGGGTCTTACAGAAATTCGGCTCAGTGGCTACTATTGAACATGGGAAAATAGGGCAGACAGTCTTTCACTCTCACATTCATATTCTTCCGTTCCAAGAAAAAATAGAACAAATTATTCCAGAAGGCAAAGAGTGGCTTCGTCCTTTAAAAACACTTGAGGAGCTTGCGGATATTTTTCAACAAGAAGGACAATATCTTTATGTTTCTATCGGACAGCAAAAATGGACGGTTGATCCTTCTTTAGGAGTTCCTCGTTTTTTTCGGGATCGTTTTGCTAATAGTTTAGGCTGTCCGCAAAGAGCTGATTGGAAGGCTACCGCCCAAAATCCTCAGCTCATGGCAATT
>DAINNB010000135.1:0-4699 GCA_036736085.1 Chlamydiales bacterium | reverse complement strand
ATATCTCCTTCACTTTTTTAATTCCCTCATTTTTCGTCCTCAGCCCCAAACCCCGCCAAAGGACTATCGTCCTCTGGACTCCTATTCATTTTTATAAAAACAAAAAAGGAGTCCAGAGGACGATAGTCCTTTGGCGGGGTATGGGGCAGAGCCCCATATAAACAACAAATGCACAACGCTGTTTACAAGATCCAAGATATTGTTTATTCTGCTTAAGTTTATGAAGGCTTTAGGGTGGCGATGGAAAACCGAAAAAGATGGCATCTATTTCTAATTCTCTCAGTGATTGCGCTGACAATTTATAATATATTTCCTACAATTTTTTATTATAGTAAAGGATTGAAGGACCCTGTTTCTGAGAAAATGGGGAAAGAAATTGCAGTAGCGGCGGCGGAGAGGGTCAATGGATTGGAAAAAGAGGCTGTTTCTTGGCTCGGATCTTATTGCGATTTGCTTCGGATTAAGCCAGTTTCTATTGCGGCCGACGAGAGTTCGCCCCAACTTCTTGCTGTCAGATTTGCCAAAGAAGAAGACGCCGCTAAGCTCAGACGTTATTTGCCCCGCGCAGGTTCGCTGATCCCTTTTGCTCCTGCGCAATTGATGCTAGCTGAAGCGGGAGGGAATGAGGCTTCACGCACGGTGATGGTCAAAAGAAATTTAGCTCTCCATGCCGATGCGGGGATGTTTTCATTTGCGGAAACAGGGTCGGAACTTTATCGAAACCTTCTCCTATCTAGAGCGTCCCAAATAGGGAAAGCATTAGCAGGGCCTTCCGATGCAGCAGCCTTGATTGCTTCGATCCAAAAACACGGACCTGAATCGGTCCCCCTCGAATGGATGCTCGGGCTTGCTGCTCAAATCCAAAATCTACAGAATGTGCCTAAAGACTCTGCTTTATATAAGAGACTAGCCGCCTCATTTACTCAAGGGGCCGGTTTAGATCATGGGAAAGCTATAGAGACGCTGATAGCGGGATTTGAATATGCCCGAAAAGAATTGGCAAAAGAGACTTCAAAAGAGTCGACACTTGCCAAGAAAAAAATGGCATTGACCGAAGCGATCAAGCTGCTGAAATCGGAGCCCGGCCTTTTCCGTCACGGCTTGGCAACGCAAGACGTAAAAGAGATTGAAAAACTGCTCGATGTTTCCGGAAGCTATGCAATGGGAGCGTTGAACCCCTATTTTTCCCATTTGTCCATTGATTGGGACAATCAAAAAATCAAACTAACGCTCCATTCCGATCTTGAAGACGCCCAATTAAATCCCTATACAGGACAACTTCTGATCGATGAGATCGCTAAACTTGCTCGATTAACAAATGAGTCGTTTAGCCGAGAGGCAGGCGGCTACGAAGCTGCCTTTCATGAACACCCAGAAACTAAAAGCGTTTTGCTTTTCAATACAAAAAAAGCCGCTGAAAAATTGTCTCGGCAAACAATCGCTTTGCTCAAAAACCACTGGCGCACCTCCCATCCCGATTTGTCCGCTGAACATTTTTCTATTGTCGATTTCGCTGGTTACCAGACCCTAGCTCCAGAGCAGCAAGCACTTTGCCTTGTGGTCCATGTGCCTGCCGCCACCGATCAACAAGCAGCTGGGTTGCGAAACGATTCGATCTATTGCTTTGCCAAAGGCCTGCAGAGAATTGCTCAAAACTATGAAAAATTTCCTAACTCTGATCTAGCCAAAAGTTTTCAAGCCGATTTGCAAGCCCTGCAAAAACTGTTGCAGCAACATGGGTTTCATGCTTATCTAGCCTCGACGACCGAGCTTCTCGAAAATTTCCGAAGCGATATTATTTTTGAACAAAGGAACTGCTTCGACTCTCTTCTCGCAGCGACGCGAGAGGAATTTTCAGTTAAGGGGATGCAAAAACAGCTCTATTTAGAACTCTCCGATCAGGAACAAAGGATTATAGCGGAAAACAAGATCGATACGGCAATCCATGAAGATCTTCTCAAATGGAATGATGAGTACCGCACAGCTTCCGTAAGCCTCGATCCTGTTTTACGCTACGATGTTCCCAAACCCACAAAAAATATTTTTTGGAACAATTTTCAACTTAGTATGAAAAAATTTTTCCGTGGCGACGAGAAAAAGATCATCCGCTGGGGGCTCGATCTCTCTGGAGGCAAAACACTTCAAATCGAACTGCTCGATGCCAACAACCAACCTGTCACCAATGAAGCCGACCTCAAACAAGGGATCAATGAGCTTTATGATCGTGTCAATAAAATGGGCGTTTCGGAAGTCTCCATCCGCCAAGTCGGACATCAAATCGTTCTCGATTTTCCCGGCTCCCAAGCTTTTTCAGGCTCGGAGCTCGTACGCGCATCGACTATGTATTTTCATATAGTGAACGAAAAATTTTCCGAACAAAATCCTCAGCTTGCCGAATACACGCACCAATTTTTACAAGAAGTGTGGAATCAAGCGCAAGTGACCGGCAAAAAAGACGAAAAAGCCGTTCATGAAATTGCCTGGAAGCATCTCTATGGAGACAATCCTAAAAAGCCCGAACCTAGATCTGAGGCAGCTCGCGTATTGTTGGAAAATGGACTCCATTTAGCCTCTCCTGCCCACGCACTCAAAACAAGCGAAACGGACCAAACGCTCTCCAAAATTGCACTTTATCGAGGCCATGATAGCAGCGATTGGCACGGGCAGTCCCATCCTTTGTTGATTGTCTTTAACAATTATGCTTTAGAAGGCTCTAGCTTAGACAACATTCGCGCCTCTTACGATCCTTCCAAGGGTAATTTTTTAAGCTTCGATGTTCTCAAATCGGTCATGGGCCGGGAAGGACAAATCAAACATCCTTGCAAAGAACTTCAGGCGTGGACGTCTCTATTTTCAAAACCCAAGGTCGCAGGGACCCCTTTAGAAAGCTATTCTAGAGGCCACGGTTGGCGCATGGCTGTTTTGCTCAACGATTCCGTTATCTCTTGTCCGACGCTCAACGAGCCTCTGCAAGACAGCGCGATGATCAGCGGCAGCTTTTCTCAACGCGAAGTCAGCGCACTTGCAGCGGATTTAAAGGCAGGCTCTCTCACTTTCACCCCTCACATCCTGTCTGAGAAGAACGTCAGCCCGGAGCTCGGGAAAACAGACCGCGCCAAAGGGATCACAGCGACTTTCATCGCTCTTTTTCTTGTCATAGGCTCCATGGTCTTGTATTACCGTTTTGCAGGCCTCATCGCCTCGATCGCTGTTTTGTTCAACATCCTCATCATGTGGGCCACGCTCCAAAATTTAGGCGCGACGCTTTCTCTTGCTGGAATTGCAGGACTCATCCTCACTGTCGGTATGGCCGTCGATGCAAACGTACTTGTTTTTGAAAGGATCAAAGAAGAATTCGCTCTCACAGGCAAGATCGGCTCTGCGATCGCCGAAGGCTATCGAAAAGCCTTTAGCGCTATTGTCGATTCAAACGTCACGACCATCATTGCAGCCCTCATTTTGCTTAATTTCGACGCAGGGCCTATCAAAGCTTTTGCCATCACCTTGATTATCGGGATCGCGTCTTCCATGTTCACAGCGCTTTTCATGACCCGTTTTTACTTCTCCTATTGGGTAAGAAAGCCTAATAACACCTCCCTTTCCTTGTCGAACTGGATTCAAGGCTCTAAATTCCCCTTCCTACGTTTCAGCAAGCCTGCCTTTATAATAGCCGCCCTCATCATCTTCGTTGGAGGCTATTTCGCGCTGCAGCAGCGCTCCACTTTGCTTGGCATGGATTTTACAGGGGGGTTTGCCGTCAATCTCGAACTTGCCCAAGATAGCGAGGGCTCTTATGCGAGCAGAGTAGAAAAGGCCCTGCTTGCCCAAGGACTGACCTCCCAGGAAGTTCAAGTGAGAGAGCTGAACCCCTCCCACCAGCTCCGCGTTCTTTTGAGCACCAGCTTGGAAAATCCCGGCAAAATATTTGCCGACATGCCCCTTGAGACCGATCTGCAAGACGCCGTCTATCCTTACCAGAAAAACCCCCGCTTGCAATGGACCCTCAATGCCTTAGAAGCCCACGGTCTACAGATCGCTCCTTCCTCCCTTCCTCAGCTGCACACAGAATGGTCCAATATGAGCGGTCAAATGTCAGACAGCATGCGCAACCAAGCCCTCATCGGCCTTCTTATTGCGTTTGCCGCCATCTTCTTCTACATCATGTTCCGCTTCGAATATAAATTCGCCATCGCAGCCATCATTTGCCTCCTCCACGATGTCTTCATTACCCTCGGCTTCATGGGCCTTCTCCATCTCTTCGGAGCCCCCATTCAAGTCGACCTCAACACCATCGCCGCCCTCATGACGATCATCGGCTATTCTCTTAACGACACGATCATTATTTTCGATCGGATTCGAGAAGATATGGAGCTACACCCCCACGCATCGCTCCCCCACCTCGTCAACCAGGCGCTGAATGCCACCCTCAGCCGAACGACTATTACCTCATCGACAACACTCCTCGTCCTCCTCGCCCTCGTATGCCTCGGAGGATCGTCTGTCTTCAGCTTCGCCCTTGTCATGCTCATCGGCGTCATCTTCGGAACTCTCTCATCTTGGTTTATTGCATCTCCTTTGATGCTTTATTTCAATAGAAGAGAAGTATCTGAGATGGAAGAGCAGTTAAGTTGAAGCGTGTTGTTGGGGCTTTGCCCCAAACCCCACCATAGGGCGTTCGCCCTTTGGAATCCCTTTTGTT
>DAINNB010000134.1:0-4710 GCA_036736085.1 Chlamydiales bacterium | reverse complement strand
CCCCTACTAAAAAAAAAATTAACAACAAACAAAAAAATTTCTTTTTTTTCCTCCCCCCCCCCCCCCCTCGGGGCCCCCCCCCCCCCCCCCCCCGCTTCAGAAATCAACCCGCAGATCGCAAGAAAGACCTTGAAGGATCAAGTCGTTGCTGTGGCCTCCTGAGAAATTATCAAATCCTTGGTATTGATCAAACCAGTCTTGAATTTCGTAGCCGATTTTTAGAGAGAAGTGAGAAAGATCGTTGTTGAAGTTCGTATCGAAGCCGAGACCGATGAGGGCTTGGAGCTCGATAGCGGCGAGATTCCTTTCGCCTACTTGGACGGACACTTGCGTCAGGCCTCCGTGGAATTTGTCTTTAAGGACCCAGTGGCCCCACATGAAAGCTCCGGAGAATTGTCCGAGGAGACTAAAGTTAGAGCTTGAGATGGACCATTTTCCAGAAAGGCCGAACTTAGGGCCGCCTCCGCTGAAATTGTTTTTCAAATCTTCGTGGGCAGTGAAAGAGAACCTAAGACCTCCTACGAGAGGATTGACCCAAAACGTCCGTATCGTCTGATCGATCCAGCCGCCTTTGAGGCCAATGGAGGGTCGCAGGGAAAGTGAGCAACTGACGAGAAAACTGCGGCCGAGATCAAGGTCCAAAATATTGTAGGCAAGGGCCCATTTTATTGATGCAGATTCATAGGAATTGTAGAGAGCGGCCTTGCTTCCGAGATAAGCTGCTGTGATGTCGCCTGAAATTTGGGATGCGGAGTGGGTTTGGAACCATGTGTAGGAAACTTGGGAATCCCAATCATCATAACCCATGTTGTAACCAAGGCCGATCCGAACTCCGGGGTCCCAGCCGAACTTGCTTGTCTGATAGGCGAGTTTTTCGACTTGGGGCTCAATGGTCATAGTGGAAGCCCAATCAATCGATTCAGCCGCATGCCAGTAAAGGAAGCTGGCCGACATGTCCACAAAACGGGTATCGGCAAGGACCCGGTCTGAAAGGTTGGGAAGGCCATCGCCGAAGAGAGATGCTGATAAAGAGAGAAAGGAGAAGAAAACCAGTTTTTTCATCGTGTTAATAATCCAATCGAGCTTTAAAAGTCCCGCCTTGCAAAGTCAAATCCCCATGCAAACGAAGTTGCTGGAACGTGGGGATCCTGAGCTGGTTGAGCCAAAATTGCGTTTCAAACCCTAGCTGCAAAGAGAAATTGATCTTATTGATGGCCGCATCCCAACCAAGGCCCATGATGCCCCGAAGCATGAGGGCGCCGAGCGTAGAATCGGGCATGTTTGTTGAGATAGTAGCTGGAGTAGGATTGGTATAGACATCGTCGCAAGCCCAAACGCCCCACATCCAAGCGCTAGATAGATCGCCGAACAAATGAAAACGATAAGCGCTCGTATGGCCCCAAATCCACTTTGTGTTGATCCCCCCTAAAGGTCCTATCCCCCAAAAGTTGTTGTGCAGATTTTCATGGGCGATATAGTTCACAGGAATAGAAACGCCATTTACGCTTTGAGATACGACATGCCACTGAGAATCGATCGTCTGATGGATTGAGCCGCCTTGCAGACCAAAAAATGGGCGAAAGGAAAGATGATCGCTCACCCAGTAACTGCGGCCCAAGTCCCAATCGATCATGTTATAAAAAAGGCTCCAGTCAATTTTGCCGAAATCGGGGCCGTCTCCATGCAAGAAAGCGCCGAAAAATTCGGGAAGGATAACGCCGCCTGACACCTCATTTTGGGCGCTCGTATTAAACCGGGCCCAAGATAGCTGCGTGTCCCATTCGTCATATTTCATACCGTAGCCAAGACCGACGCGGAAACCGACATCCCAATCAAAAGATAAAGAAGGGGCGGAAAACGTATCGATCACATTAAATCCTTCGATCCTCGTCGTGATCTGGCTAAACCAAGCAGAAGAGAGCTCTTCCGAGGCAAACCAGATCAAAAACTCGCCAGAGACATCAAAACTCGCAGAATCTTCTTCCAAACGAGTTGAAAGATTAGCGACGCCTCTAGGCTCGAAAGAGAGAGGATCTGCCAAGAGGGAAAAAGAAAGCGAGAGAAAAAAAGCTCTAAAAACGGAAACTGACATCTATCGACCCTCCTTGAAAAGCGAGAAGACTATTGAGCCTGCCCGCATTGAAAGAATAAAACCGAAGCTGATCGAGCCAAAATTGCGCTTCATAACCTGCCCTTAAGGCAAAAGAAGAGACGCTCCACTCGATACCGGCCAAAGATCTGAGCATCGAAGCGCCGTTTTGAAAACTGGGTAAGGAAACCGACACCGTTTGTGGCGCATTGTTTTGATACACGTCTTTAAACGTCCAGCGGCCCCACAAAACAGCCCCCGAGAAATCGGCAAACAAACTAAATGCGTGGCACCTAAGCGAGCCTAGTTGCCACTGCATGTCCAATCCCACGCTAGGGCCGACGCCGGCAAAATTGTTGTCGATCGTTTCAGTGCCGAAACTGAAAGTGTCGAGCCCAATAGGTCCTTTCCATGATGTATCGATCGTCTGATCGATCCAGCCGCCTTTAAGGCCCAAAAAAGGACGAAGCGCCAAAGCGGAGCTAACCCAGTATTTCCGGCCGAGCTCCCAGTCGAGTAGATTGAGCGTAATCCCCCATTTTATGCTGGCCTCTCGGTATTGGGCGCCTGAATCCTTGGCCCCATCTGCATTGTTGATATAAAAAGCGCCTAAGAAAGAAGAAGAAATATTCCCGTTGGAAGCCTGAGAAGACCCCTGGGTATGATACCAAGTATAGATCCCTTCCATATTCCACTGATCATGATCCATAGCATAATCGAGCCCGACGCGCACGCCTGGGTCCCAGCCAAAATCGACGGAAAGAACATCGATCGCCTCCGAAGTTCCTGAAGAAGTAAAGACTTGGGCCCAATTCTCGCTTCCGCTCTCCGACGCAGCCCACAATAAAACATCGGCGAAAAGATCGACCCTGCATCTTTCAACTGCTATATTCGGTACGCCGCAAGTTGACTGTTTCCACTCCTCTTCTGTACACTGGTCCAAAGAATAAAGAGGCAGTGCAGCGCTGGCTAAAACAAAACACAAAAAACGAGAGATCACGGCCTTGCTCCTTAAAAATCAGACTTAGAATCATCATTAAAAAATTCATTAATGTCAAAGAATTGCCATGGATAAATCTCGCTGTTTTGGTTCAGGGAAAAAATTTTACGCCGACTCCCACGATCAAGAGTGGGGCGATCCTGTCCATGCCGACCAAAAGCTTTTCGAACTACTTATTTTAGAAGGGGCCCAAGCTGGTCTTAGCTGGGAAACGATCCTTAAAAGACGAGATGGATACCGCAAAGCTTTTTATGAGTTCGATCCAAAACGAGTCGCTGCCATGAGCGATCAGGAGCTCAACGATCTGACCCAAAATCCAAACATTATCCGAAACCGCCTAAAGATCTATGCAGCGCGTCGAAACGCAAAAGTATTTCTCTCCATCCAACAAGAATACGGCAGTTTTGATCGCTATCTTTGGAGATTTGTCGATAACCAACCGATTAAAAATCATTGGAAAACGTTAAAAGAAGCCCCAACAGAAACTGCTGAGAGCCGGGCCCTCTCCAAAGACCTGCAAAAACGGGGCATGACCTTTGTGGGCCCAACCATTATGTACGCCTATATGCAAGCGGTCGGATTAGTGGACGATCACACAACAGAATGCTGGAGGAAAAAAAACGATGAGAATCATTAAAAAAATCTGCCTCTTTATGGGCCTCCTCTTTTGCTTGACGATCGGACTCTATTTTTTTGCCATCAAAGCATTTTCTCCGCAGCCCCCCCTCAATTACTGCGCTTTTTGCGATCCAAAAGTGCTGGACGGGCAAACTTTTTACGAAGACGACCTCGTCATCGCCCTCTGCACGCATCGGCCTGTTTTCCCAGGCCATAGCCTCATTATCCCTAAACGGCATGTAGAGCGCTTTGAAGAGCTCTCAGACGAAGAGATTTCGCGCATAGGCAAAGTCATCAAGAAAGTCAACGATGCAACAGTGAACATATTTCATACATCTGCCTATCTTTTGCTCCAAAAAAATGGACATGAAGTAGGACAAACAGTTCCCCACGTCCATTTCCATTATATCCCTCGCAAAGCAGAAGACAGTTCCGTTATCAAATTCCTTGCTAACATGTTTTTGGCCAACGCAAAGCCACCCCTTTCCGCTGCCGAGAGCCGCAAAACTGCAAATACCATGAAACAAGCGATCGAGACGCTGCCGCCATGAAAAGGGTTTATAAGATTTTTTGCAAAATGCTCTGCAAATCCGGATATAAAAAATGATAGGCGAGCTTGCAAGACTGAACGCGCGTGCTGCTCAGTAGCAAAGCATCAGCCTTTTCTCGCCCAAAGACAAGGCGAAGCAGCCAGACAGGCAAGGGGAAAAACGGAGGTCGATGCAGCATTTTACGCAGTACGCGCGTGAACATGGCGTTGGTTACAGGAGTTGGAGACACCGCATTGATCGTGCCTTTAAGTTCCTGATGTGTCAAAGCAAATTGAAATAAGCCTGTTAGATCCTCCAGGGCGATCCAACTCATCCATTGCCGTCCCGAGCCCAATTTAGATCCGAGCCCGAGCTTAAACAAAGGTAGGACCGCTCGAAGAATTCCGCCCTCAACTCCTAACACGAGTCCAAAACGAAAGACCACGGTTCGAATCCCTGCCTCCGCCGCCGGC
>DAINNB010000133.1:0-4738 GCA_036736085.1 Chlamydiales bacterium | reverse complement strand
GCCGCAGAGTGGACCTTGGTGACAAGTCCGCAGGTCGCATCGATCTCAATAAGACCGCGGCTTTTCGCCTCCGCCCGGACGGCAGGAGAAACCCCATGGGCCGAATAGATCACTCGAGATCCTTCAGGGACCTCGCTCAATTCCTCGACAAAAACAGCCCCGCGAGACTTTAAACCATTGACTACGTGGGCGTTATGAACAATTTCGTGTTTAACATAAATCGGCGCGCCCCAAAGCTCTAGCGCTTTTTTAACGGTATCAATCGCTCGTTCGACCCCAGCACAAAAGCCACGAGGTTTGGATAGTAGAAGTTTCATGGAAGAAAGTATGCAAAAGACGAGATTTTAGGACAAGGCGCTAGAAGGGAAAGAAGTGTGTATCTCATCATAGATGTCATCTTTAAAACCAAAAAGGTGGCTTCTTTTCTCCGTATCATTTGGATAGGCCTTAAGCTTCTCCCAATTTGAAGGATTCTCAAATGCATCAATAACAAAGGTCCTAATGAGATCCGCAAAATTTTCTCTAACTTCCCTCATTTCTTCTGCCGTTAAAATGGGCAAATATTTATTTTCACTTCCTTCAAAATATTGCCAAATACGACGGCACACATGAATGCCGCAGTCAACCGCATTAAAAGAAGATTGGACTTGCGGTCGAGATCCTTCTAAATTCCTATATTCAGTAATATTTCCTTCTACACAAAATCTTACTTTTTCAGAATCATTAGTTTTTCGTTCTTTTAATCCATCATGCAAAGGAATCGCTTTGGGATCGAAATACTCCCAATTTTTTCCATCTCGGCTAAGAAAAACACTGGCGTGAGGTTCTAAACACACACGATTTCCTGAGCACGCACCTCGGGCCCATTTAAAATGTTTCAAAAGTCCTTCTTGGGGTTGTATACATACGGTTCGAATAAAAAGTTCTGCATCAGAGTTGCTTAATTTCTGACAATAGTTCAATAGATCAAAAGGTTTGCCTTGAGAACCTTTTAAGTTGCAACGAACCGAAAGAAAGATACTCAAAGCCAATACAAAATACTTAAGCGCTCCATCATCAATCCAACCTTCTCCTCGAAAGCACTTTTCCGCTGTTTTGGCGTTTGCTAAAAAGAAATCCTGCCTCTCTTTGATCCAGTCCGAACGATCCGGCGCAGCGCTCGCTTCTATCTTTATAAGGTCGTCTATAAAGCCTCTTTCGATAGAAGAAGGAGAAGTGCCGCAGCCGTCATCCAAAGAAATCGGCTCCATGTCAAGATCAGACTCGCCCTCCGAAGACTGTAAGATCGCATAAGCGATGACCCCAACAATCACCATGCCCGCCAAAACGCCCAAGGCAACGGGCCAAATGAACGGCAGGGCAACAATCCCCAACCCTACAAGGCCGATCAGGACTAGATCGCCGCCAAAGATCGCGCTCGCAATAGCGGCGGTAGCCAAAAGGACACGACTCTTGGGGGCTTCGCTCAAAGGAGAGGACGGAGTCGAACTGACAACTTCATTCAGAACGTGAGCCATAATTACACAAAGACCATTAAATTAATCAGCTATATTATAACACAAAACCAAATAATAACAAAGACACAAACAACAGTCTCTATAATCTGCAACAAAGTTATAATGAACAAGATAGGGAAGTGCAAGTCCCGAACTAAAGGTTTTTTTTTAAAAAACCTCTCTTTTGCCCCACATTTCCATTGCTCTAACAGGGGGCTTTATTTTAGCATGCGCCTAGGGAGCTTTTACTAAAAAACTGATGAGGAGAACATACATGCTGGATCGATTGTGGGATTTTTTTGCAGAGAGCTGCCAGGCTTTTTTCTTTCCCCTAGTTTGTGCTTATTATGCCATTGGAGGAAGTTTGTTTTTAAGCTGCGCTTCTTCAGACGCTGCCGGCCTAGAAAAAATTGGCGACACTTTGTTAATCCCCTTTCAATATGTGTTTTGCGGCCAAATGGCAACGCCTACAGATCAAGGGGAATGGGTCTTTACGCAAAGATTCGACTACACAAATGCTTTTTGGGTGAAAACAGGGGCTTCAGCAATCGCCCTTCCAATCAGCGTAGTCTTAGGCGGAGCTGTCAAAGGACTCGCTTGCTTATCTTCCGAGTGCAGAGCACGGATGGCCGCTAAAACGGCTTTTTATTTCGATTCTAACGTCCATGTCCCTCCGGAGAGATACCAAGCCTGGGGCGTTCAGATCGAAGAGGCAAAACCATTTATCTCCCAGGGACATTTGCGAAGGCCCGGCGATGAACAAAATCTCTCTATCGAAAAAAAGGCCCTTGGAGAAATCGGCGCTCTTCTCACAAAAGCCGGCATACCCTGGTGGATCGACTGCGGGACTTGTCTTGGCGCATATCGGTATGGAGGGGTCATTCCTTGGGATGAAGATATCGATATTGCTGTATTAGAGCCTGATTTCGATCTCGTTCGGAAAACTCTTTTACAGCTCGATCCCCAAAAATACTTAGTTCAAGATTGGTCAAGCCGTTTAACCCCTCAAAATTTTTTCAAAGTCTATGTAAGGCAAACTAATCGGCTCATCGACATCTACCATTTTGCCATCGAGCCAGAGACACGTACGTTGCGTTATATTTTCTCTTTAGACACTAATCCAATGTTTCCTGAATGGATAAAAATTAGAGAGAGACGTTTTACCGTCCCAACCTCATTCGCATCCGTCTTTCCTTTGAAAAAAACTCTTTTTGATGGAATTGAAGTCTTCCTTCCGAATGACCCTGAAACTTACCTAAAGCGATATTACGGAGACAATTTAGATCCGGTCAAAACCTACGATCCCTTAACAAAACGGTATGAAAAAGTACTAACCCATCCCTATTGGCAACGAGAATACGTCCACTAAAAGGTTTTTATTTTATGACTAAACCCAAAGAGCGCGTCTTAACCGCCTCAACAATTGCCTTGATCAACGTAGCTGCCATTTGCAGCATTAAAAATTTCCCGCTCCTCGCTGAATATGGCCTTTCGATCATTTTTTTTCTCTTATCGACCGCTATTTTCTTTTTTATCCCTGTATCTCTCGTTTCCGCCGAACTCGCTAGCAGCTGGCCTGAACAAGGGGTTTACAGCTGGGTCAAAGCGGCATTGGGCCCTAAAATGGGATTTCTGGCCATTTGGCTCCAATGGATAGAAAATGTGATTTGGTATCCTACCGCACTCTCTTTCATCGCGACCACTTTTGCCTATCTCATCTACCCTGAGCTCGCTCAAAACAAGCTCTATATTATCTCCATCATCCTCTTCACATTTTGGTCGGTCACTTGGATTAATTCTTTTGGCATGAAAATATCTGGCAAAATCAGCTCTCTAAGCGCCCTTTTCGGCACGATCATTCCCGTTATTCTCATTATTTGCCTAGCCCTCCTTTGGTTCATCAATGGCCAGCCTTTACAAATCGCCTTTTCTTACAACCACCTCATCCCTTCATTTACATCTTGGAGCGATCTCGTCCTCCTTTCTGGAGTGCTCTTCAGTTTATCAGGTTTAGAAATGTCCGCCGTTCATGCAAAAGATGTTCAAAATCCCCGCTACGACTACCCGAAAGGCATTTTCCTCTCCGCGATCATCATCCTCACCTTAGAAGCCCTCGGCGCACTCGCCATCGCTATCGTCGTTCCCCACGAAGAAATCCAACTTTCAGCAGGCGGCATGGAAGCCTTCAGCTATCTCTTTCAGGCTTTCCGCATGACCTGGGCGACCCCCTTCATCGCCGCCGTCATGACCCTCGGCTCTCTCGGCATGATGAGCACCTGGATCGTCGGCCCCAGCCGAGGCCTTTGGGCTACAGCCCACCACGGCGACCTCCCCCGCCTCTTCCACAAAGTCAACAAGCACGAAATGCCCGTCAACATCCTCACAGCCCAAGCTATCATCGTCACCGTCCTCTCCGCCGTCTTCCTCTTCATGCCCACCGTCAACAGCTCATATTGGATCCTCATGGCGCTCGCCTCTATCCTCTACATGCTTATGTACATCCTTCTCTTCATCTCCGCCCTCATCCTACGCTACAAATACCCACGCATCCAAAGAACCTACCAAGTCCCCGGAGGAAAACCTGGTCTCTGGATCATCTCTCTCCTCGGACTAACAGGCTCCTCCTTCGGCTGCCTCATCGGTCTCCTCCCCCCATCCCAACTCAACACCGGCAACCCCCTCCATAAAACCGCGACCCACCATAGCGGAGGCACCCTCTTCTGCGGACTGCCCTTTCTGATCTACAATACAGGAAAAAGATCTTCCTAGCGTTGAAGCTCGCCCCATAACTTTTACGACAAGAGATCAAAAGCAGCACCCTCCTCTCCCTGCCTTTTTCTCTTTATACCTTAGAGACTTAAGAATCTATTCCATGATCAGTTCCTACTTATTTCTGAATGTGAAGTTCCGTTAAAAAAAAGTGCAATAATGCCAATATTTTTTAAACAACAGTCTATCAAGGCTTTTATTCTAGCAATAAATTATTAAGTTATTGTATAATAAATTACATCAAAACATTTTAAAGTTGTTTTATGTCATTAAATTCAATTTACCTTTCTAATAAACTTCAAGAATCATTTTTTATAAATTCTATTCCCGAAAAATGAAAAAAAAGTGTCCAAAGGAGATTATTTCCGGAAGAAGAAAGGGAGATAGAAAATGAACCTTTAACAGCCTCTTATGAAGAAGACTGGGGGGAGGAAAGCGAAACCTCGCCATCGGAATCTCTGCTCTCTCAAGTT
>DAINNB010000132.1:4321-4739 GCA_036736085.1 Chlamydiales bacterium | reverse complement strand
TGTAAGAGCCTGGATGACGGCCTCTTTTTGCTGAGGGGCGAACTCAATATGCAAATGCACTTGCACCCCTTCGGCGGCTTTTTAGGCATTGATCGATCGATTGGTCAAAGGGCTCGTTTTCAGGCGCATTAGATCGCGCGAGATGCTCTGCTCATACGCATAAAAAGGTTTTAGCCAAATAAAAGGCTCGCTCAAATCCCCTTGAGCGAGCAAATTGTTTTGGATCATGTCCTTCATTTCAGTTTCGATAAGGGCGCTATCTACCTCTAACATCTGCTGGGCGATCGGTAAAAATTCCCGGATTGGAAAGCAGGTATGGCCGTCTCCTGCGAGCTCCCAAAGGACATGTTCGATGCCCGCCCTAATCCTTTGAGGGGAGTAGAGCCGGCTCCACTCGCCTCCCGCTACGATCCGAGGC
>DAINNB010000132.1:0-4311 GCA_036736085.1 Chlamydiales bacterium | reverse complement strand
GCGATCACAGCGGCTAATTTAAATCCGATGCCAAAAACGTCCCTGGCTAGCTGGTACGGATTTTCTTTCACTTTTTCAACGCTTTGATCTCCATACGTCTTGTAAATTTTTTGCGCATAGGCAGGAGTCACCCCATGCGTGCGCAAAAAGATCATGACATCGCGGATGGCTTTTTGTTTTTGCCAGCATTCGAGAAGGCTGTCGATCCGTTTTTTGCCAAGCCCTTGGACCTCGGCCAATCTTCCGGGCTCCTGGTCGAGGACCTGCAAAGTCTCCGCGCCGAAATGCTCCACGATTTTTTGGGCGTAGCGCTGTCCAATGCCCTTGACTAAACCCGATTCAAGATATTTTTGAATGCCTACTACGTCAGAAGGCAAGGCGACCGTATATTCCATCACCTCGAACTGCATGCCATGGGAAGAGTGGTTTTTCCATTCGCCTCGGCATACAACGGTCTCTCCGGGTTGGATCGAGGGAATATAGCCCCTAATGACAGTGAAATTTTTCTTATGATTTTCTTTGAGGCGAGCTACTGTGAACCCATTTTCGGGCTGCACAAAAACGATGGCTTCGATGTATCCGGTAATTTCTTCCAAAAGATTGCTCGGGTAGAGGGAAAAGTCCATGTTATCAGGTTATCTCGTTCATACTCAAGGCAAAAATTCTTGCCAAAAAATTCCTCTTTTGCATAAAATGGATTTTCTTTCTTGATCCGGGTTAGCTCAGCGGTAGAGCAGTGGACTGTTAATCCATTGGTCGTATGTTCGAATCATACACCCGGAGTTTTTTAGAATTAGGCATTTACGGCAATAGATCACGCCATAGCATTTGGATCATGGTGCACTAATGGTGCACTTCCTCACAAATCCAGGCAATAGCATCACCGCCTCTAGCCATCTTCAAACAATAATCACTCCAATTTTTTGATTAGCTTTTCGTTGTTTTTTAACTGCAACGATGGAGATTGTTATGGCATATATTCAAGAGCGCAAAACAGAAGACGGGAAAACTCATTATAGAGTTCAGGTAAGGTTGAAAGGCTTTCCTGTAGTTTCTGCAACATTTGAGAGAAAGACTGACGCCAAAAATTGGGCGCAGCAAACTGAATCCGCCATGAAGGAAGGGCGTCATTTTAAAACTGCAGAGGCGAAAAAGCGCTCCGTCGCTGATCTAGTCGATCGTTATATTGAAACAGTCATTCCAACAAAACCAAAAAATGCTTCTGCTTGTACCGCTCAACTGCATTGGTGGAAAAATCAAATAGGTCGTTGCCTACTTTCTGATCTGAGCCCAGCTTTAATTGCTGAGCAACGCGATAAACTTCTTAGGGGGATCACCAAGCAAGGAAAGATTCGAGCGCCTGCCACAGTGGTGCGTTACTTGGCTGCTTTGTCGCATGCTCTTACCGTAGCCATGAAAGAATGGGGATGGATTGAAGATTCTCCAATGAAAAAAGTAACAAAACCTCAAGAACCACGCGGAAGAGTACGGTTTTTAGACGATGAAGGGAGAGCTCATCTTTTGAAAGCGTGTCAAGAAAGTAGCAATCCGTATTTGTATCCTGCATTTGTTCTTGCATTGTCTGCGGGCATGCGCCAAGGAGAACTGATGAATCTTCGATGGGAAGATTTGGATATATTTCGATGTTAATTAAATTGTTTGTGACAAGTAAAATTGTATATATTTAATCGATGTCTGTTTGAGATAAGTTTGGTTAATTGGTTTGTGTCAAGAGATATTTTTGAAAGTGGGGATTGCTGCGCGAGATTCTGCTATAGTGAACTAAACCGCCCAGGTCAACCCTAAGCGGTTTTTCCTACCGTGGGAAAAGGGAGAAAATAGACAAAATTGCTATCCTAGTCCCTAGTATAAAAAGAAATAGACTCATTACTCGCTTTATTTTAAAAAATGGCGTTAGGTTTTTGAAGTCAAACAAGTGGATTGACAAGCAAAGCAAAACAGAGGCTAAAAGCGCTTGAATGAATATTCTCAAAAAAAACATGTATGGACTTAGGAATATTTCTTTCATAATTTTTCTCTTTTTAGGTGAAAAGCCAGCATAAAGCGCAACATATGATTCTCGCTTCCTCTTCTACAGCGTCACATGCATCGATACATGCGACAAAAGCATCGCCGTCAGATCCAAATAAAGCAGCTGCTGTAGGTAGATTTGTCATCGCAACCATAGCAATAACTGGAATAGCTATCGAGGAAATATTTTTTGTTGTTTCTTTTTAGATACCTAGGAAACTTCAAAAGTTATCCGCAGGAGCCTTTATACCGAAACAACTTGAAAAATCGATTTTTGACTATGTCGGCTTTACCTCAAAATTCCGATTCTTCAAGTTGTTTCGGTATATCTTGTAGATCATGCCGACGTTTCGTCGATTATCTTTATCCTGTTTTTTTTGTCTGGGCAAAAAATTTAGAAAGTTTTAATCCACTGATAAGCGAAGATCCCAAATGCAACAGCTCCCGTGACCAAAAGCGCGGGCTTGCCGCCAGGGCTGGTGTATTCGCTATCTATTCTATCTTGGACGAACCGTTTGCTATAGCGTCCGATCCAGACGATGGCGACAGGGATCAAACCTGAAAGCAATGCATCTCCAAAACCGCCGCTGATATCCAAGCATTCCAATAGAGCTCTTGGATAGAGGATGGCAAGGAAAAGAGAGGGGATGATCGAAAGAAGTGTGATCGTATGCTGCGTGATGTAGATTTTCATGCCTCGAAGAACATCTCGGATAAAGTCGAACAGTCCGAGAGATAAGCTGAGATACGATGTGACGAGCGCGCAAAAAGCAAAGCTATCGGCCATGACTTTTAAAAAGAGGCCTGAAAATTGCCTTTTTAGAGGATCTGTCGTCGCGGAGCCTGAAATGAACGCTTCTTGCAATCCACCTTCTCCTTCATAAGGGATCAGACCATGAATAAGCAAAAGCCAAATGCCATAGACAACAAAAGGAATCAGCGTGCCGACAACGACCGCTTTTTTTAAGGCCTTTACGTTGTATTCGAGGTAAGAGCAAATCGACGGAACGATCATCTGATAGCTAAATGCTGCTAGGATGATGGGAACTGATGCTACGCCATACCACCAAGGGCTTCGAGGAGTTAGATAATCAGTTTGGATATTGCCGAGTCCGGAACCAACCAGGTTGAAATAAGCAAAGATCATAGCGGCGACTAAAAGGGCGTTGATTTTCCCGATGAACATCGAGCCGCAGTAGACGACGGCCCCGAAAATAGCTGTAAAAGCAAAGCAGCCTCCAGCGTAACCCAAAGAAAAACCAAAAAGATTGGCCGTCCATTCATTTAAAAGGGCAGCTCCCCCTGCAGTATAAGCAACGAGAGAGGCGTAGTTCATGAACAAATAAACGATAAGGCAAAGCGTTTTTCCCCATTTGCCTAAAAAGGTGATGGCCAGTGAAGAAAAGTGGGCTTTGTCTTTCATCCATAAAGTAGCTTCAACAAGCAAAAGACCTGTAAAAGTCATAAAGACCCAGCAAAGGCCCATCATAAGAAAAGAGGGGAAAAATCCCGCTTCTGCTGTTTGGATCGGCATGGCTAGCATGCCTCCGCCGATGCAAGCGCCGGCAACGAGCAGAGAGGCGCTAAGCCAAGATCGTGCTTTTGTTTTGGTTTGTTCTACTGATACACTCATCTTCTTAGCTCTTTTTTTTGTTCAAAATAGGACGGTCCTACGGACTGGATCACAGCGCCGCCTAAACACTCATCCCCTTCATAAAATACAATCGATTGTCCAGGCGCCGCCGCTCTTTGCGGCTGATCGAACCGGACCTGTAAAAGATCTCCCTCTTTCGATTCGATCGTGCAGGCTTGATCCGTTTGCCGGTAGCGGATTTTAGCCGAACATTTGTACGGAAACTCTTCCGGATCTTTTCTCACCCAGCAAGGATCTCTCGCCGTTAAAGCATCTGCATAAAGTGCCGGGTGGTCTCCTCTTTCGACAAAAACCACATTATTTTCCCGATCTTTGCCTACCACATACCAAGCGTCGCCCTCGCCGCCGAGGCCCATGCCCCTTCTTTGCCCTAAAGTATAAAAGGCCATGCCGTCATGCTCTCCGACAATTTTCCCATCGAACGTCTTGAAAAGACCTCTTTTCATTTCGACATACTGGGCTAAAAAAGGGTTAAAATCCCTTTTGCCAATAAAGCAGATCCCTGTGGAATCTTTTTTCTCCGATGTAGCAAGTCCATGTTCCCTGGCCAGCGCCCGCACTTCCCGTTTGGTTAAATGCCCCACAGGAAACAAAACCTTTTCAAGCGCCTTTCCTGAAACCGCATG
>DAINNB010000131.1:0-4774 GCA_036736085.1 Chlamydiales bacterium | reverse complement strand
CCGCCAGATTTTTCTTTCACCCCTGATAAGGAAACTTGTCAGGGGTTTTTTTTTGGAGTAAAGTGGATTTATGAGCCTTATTCACCCTTGTCCATGCGGAAGTCACCAAGAATATGATGTATGCTGTAGACCATTTCATCGAGGCGCTACGCCTGAAAATGCTCTTTTATTGATGCGTTCGAGATATTCTGCTTACGTATTAAATCTCCCTGAATACATTGTAGCTACAACTCATCCTGCAAGTCCCCAATATTCAGACGATAAATTTTCTTGGAAAAAAAGCATTTCTCGATTTTCCCGAGGTAGTTCATTTCATCGTTTAGAAATTTTAGATTTCAAAGAGCAAAATACTTTAGCCACCGTAACTTTTACAGTTCATCTCTCTCAAAGAGGCCAAGACGCTACGTTTACTGAGAGAAGTCATTTTGAAAAATTGGGCGTTCGTTGGTTTTATCGTTCGGGGCAGCTCGTTCAGGGAAGAGCTCCGACTCTTGTGACAACGGGACAGTTGCGCATGCTTCCTTTAGCTTATTATGGTGATGTGGTGTTAAGAGAAAAAGCTGAACCAATTAGTGAGATTACCCACGAGCTAAAAAAACTAGTCGAAGAGATGATCGAAACCATGGATGCCTGTGAAGGGATCGGCTTGGCTGCTCCGCAAGTTCACCATTCCATACGTCTTTTTGTGATGAGGAAACCATTAGAAACCGAGTCGGACCGTGTAGAGCTTGGCGAGGTAAAAGTCTTCATCAATCCGAAGCTTTCCGAGTTCAGCGAAGAGACTTGGGAGGCTCCTGAAGGGTGTTTATCTATTCCTACTCTGAGAGCTTCTGTAAAACGCCCCAAAGAAATTACAGTCGAATATATGTCGCTAGATGGAAAAATCTATAAAGAGCGTTATGCTGGATGGGAAGCTAAGGTCATTTTACATGAAAATGACCACCTTGAAGGCATTTTGTTTATTGACCGGCTTGATCCAAAACAGCAAGAAAGACTAAAACCCTTTCTCCAAAATCTAGAAAAACGAGTCCACGACGGCAGAGCTCTTTAATTAGACTCTGTTTATCCGGATATTTGATCGGGGACGCCGATGCTGAGATAATCAAACCCTTTATTTTTCATGTCGAGAGGCTTGTATTGATTGCGTCCATCGAAAAAGGCGGCTCCCTTCATTTGGTGGCGCACAGGCCTGAAGTCAACAAGACGAAATTGTTTCCATTCAGTGAGCAATGCAATCCCATCGGCATCTTTTGCGGCATCGAACTCATCTTGGCACCAAATGATGCGGGGATCGTGAGGCAGCATTTTGCGGGCGTTAGGCATAGCAACAGGGTCAAAGACGCGCAGAGTTGCACCTCTTTTCAAAAGTTCTGCAATAAACGTCAAAGAAGGTGCTTCTCTCATATCATCCGTATCAGGTTTGAAAGAAAGCCCCCAGACAGCAATTGTTTTTCCTTGAACGCCCCCTTTTTTAGAAAAATAATGAGTGATGGTTTGGCTTAATGTAGTTTTTTGTCGATTATTGACGGTTTCAACAGCTTGAAGCAGGTTTGTTTCGACATGGTGTTCTTTAGCTTTGGCGATGAGCGCTCGGATGTCTTTGGGGAAGCAAGAGCCCCCGTAGCCCATGCCAGGGTATAAAAAGCTGTAGCCAATGCGGCTGTCTGAACCGATCCCTTTTCTCACTTCATTGATATTTGCGCCCACTTTTTTACAGATGGCCGCCATTTCGTTCATATAAGAAATCCGAGTGGCGAGCATGGCGTTCGCTGCATATTTGGTCATTTCTGCAGACAAGGTATCCATGATAAAAATCTTGTCGTGATTGATCATATAAGGGGCGTAAATTTCTTTGAGCACCGCTGCAGCGTCAGGATTGTCGGCGCCAATGATGATCCTATCTGGTTTCAAACAATCTTGAACGGCAGCCCCCTCTTTTAAAAACTCAGGATTGGAAACAACATCGAAAGCAATAGAGAGGTCTCTTTTGTTCAACTGTTCTTCAATGACTGAGCGCACCATGGCAGCCGTTCCTACGGGAACAGTTGATTTGTTCACAATGATCATGGGATGCTGCATATGGGCTGCGACCTGGGAAGCAGCGGCAATGATATAGCTTACATCGCAAGAGCCATCTTCATGCGAAGGGGTGGGGACTGCCAAAAAGCAGACGTCGGTAGAAAGGACCGCAGAGGCATAATCTGTCGTAAACTGGAGTCTTTTTTGTTTGACGTTGCGCTTGACGATTTCTTCGAGGCCGGGCTCGTAAATAGGAATGATCCCTTCTTGCAGTTTAGCGATCTTTTCTTTATCGATATCCAAGCAAATCACCGTATGGCCCATCTCGGCAAAGCAAGCCCCAGTGACTAATCCAACATATCCCGTTCCTACCATCAAAATCAACATCGCCCACTCCTATATAAGAAGAATATGAGTACCACAAAGAGGAATTTTTCAGCTAGATTTAATAGCAAGGATCGACTATCAGACGGGATTGAAATCTGCTAAAAATCGATCTCTGGAAAGTGGGTTTGTATTAGGGAAATGCAACCCTACTTTCCAACGATCGATTTTTGCTGCTTTCAGCTCGTGCAATAGCCGATTCTTGAGTCGAGAGTAGTGTAAGTAGAAGAATATTGCGTTCTCATTCTTTGGCCGTTACAGGGATGGTTCTTTTTTAATCTGGCCATCAGGATAGAATCTATGGAAAGTATTTTCTTCTGGATCGTTTTTTTGCGGATGATATACAGAGCCGTCTGGCAATAAATCAATTTGTGATCCATAAATAGATTCGGTTGGTGCAATTACTATTCTATCTAACATGCGTGACATCCTTTTAGCTAAGAGCGAATAACTCGAAGAAGAAAAATAATTTCCAGTTTCACAGCTTATTAGTACGATTTTTCCATCATTTTTCAAATTAGAAAAGCAGTCGGGAAAATGATCGAAAACATAAATTCTTTCATCGCTGTCATCTCCTAATTCTATGGATTCAGGAGATCCGTGACCGTCGATATAGATTGCTGCAAGAGGTCCTGTTTTTACTGCGCTTTCTATCGCTTGGCATAAGCTTTCATAATTTGATGCATATTGGTAGCGTAAATCGTATTTTTCGAAAAGCTTAGGGACTAAGTGCCGACCAACCCCCCATTTACCTAAAGGATTTAAAATAATTTTTGAATAAAGTGAAGATACTTCAGAAACTATGTAGAGGACTTTTTCTCTCGGGTCATCTTTGCGAAATCTCAATACTTCTAGGCTTTCTTTCAGTAGTTTTGGTACCCAAAAGTCTAAGTATTCTCCTTTAGGGGTGTTTAGATATTCAGGGAGACTGAGATAAATAAGGTTACCGACATCTGCTCCATTTTGTTCCGCTCTACCTAAAACAGCAGCAAATTCATGATTCGACTCCTGGTCGAGGGACCATCCCTTTTGCTTAAAAATTGTTTTAAAGTCGAGATCGGGGCAATGTTTTGTTGAGACACAATCAGGAATTCTATCAGTAAGCAGTTGTATATTTTCTCCTGCAAACGTTGGGTCTTCATCATCATCAAAATTTCCAAAAGAGGTGTTGGGATTTTCATCGACAGGGGTTTTTTCGTTTTCTAAATCTGGGACATCGAGAGGATGTTCTACAGAGACGTGATTAGAGGTTTTGTCAAGTAGGTCTAGTTTTGTTTTTTCTTCTAAAGGGAGAACTTTTTCGTCATTTAAAATGGTTTCATAGATGGAATGAATTTCCTTAAATGAGCCGTCGCAATTTTCTTTCAATGAGGTTTTTTCTTTTTCTAATTGTTCAACAGCCGAATCAAAGTTTGAGAAAATGTCCTCTGCATCGTCGGATGAAGGGAGTTGATCTATTTGCTCTTCTTGATGGATCTGGTAAGCAGCTCCGAACATGAGGAAATTTTGGATCATTATTGTACTAGTCAAGATGCAATCTCCTGCTATCCGTGCGATATCTTGAGATGTGGTGGTTATTTGAGAAGGATTTTCTTGGTTGTCTGCTTCTTGAGAAGAAAGCCAATAACAAGAAAGAGCGGTCACGCCGACAGCGATTGTTCCTATAGTTATCGCTGTTGCAGACCAAGATACTTTTGTCTCTTTTGTGGGAGGCGTTTTTTCGCTGAGTGTTAGGATCTGATCATTGTAATCTATTTTTTTAGTTATTGAACTCATATAAAAACCTTTTTTTTCGTTTAATTATTACATTTTTTTTGTTTTTTTAGTAGATCAAATTTTATTAATTGTTTATGTGTATTTCTCGTTTAACTGATTGATATTTAAATGGATGAGATATTCTGTTTGCAGGCTTCTTGTTGATAGTCAATAACTTGAGAAATTGTAAAAAATAAATAACTTAAAAAATAATTAAATTTTATGTATTTTGTTTTTAACGTTTTATGTAAACAGCTTTCTCCTGTGTTTTTATTTAATATTAATAAATCTTTATTTAGTGTTTATTTTTTTAATTTTTTTTGAGGTATATATAGTGGTTCCGGTTGAAAGGCACCCAAAAACTTCCTTCTAAAATCTTTACTAGCCTATACTCCTTGGCCATGCGTTCATTAAGACCTTTATCCGAGCAAGAAAGAAAAGACCTTGAAAGAGCTTTGAAAAAAGCAAAAGACGCTTCCGAATGGAAGCGTGTTTTTGTAATCCTGACTTATGACGAAGGTCAGTCTATAGAGGAATTAGCCCATTTAACACGCCTTAGCGAATGGACTATTGAAGAATATCTCAAGCAATACAGTTCCCATAACAAGACGAAAAA
>DAINNB010000130.1:0-4820 GCA_036736085.1 Chlamydiales bacterium | reverse complement strand
ATTATTCCTCGAAAATCTTTATTGTAAAGCAGCTTTACACCAGAATCGAGGCCTAAAACTTCAATTCCTCGGCTGTTCGACCGAAGATAAGCGACGAGAAAGTGTGGGTGATCCTTATGAATGCCAACTGTTTGCATGAACGAATTCCCTGTAATGTAGATCATTTTACCTGCCCAGCTCTTTTCAATCGAGGAAAGGGAATTTTAATCAGAAAACTAAAAAATGTCTTATTATCTTTTCTCTGCATGACGAAAAATCTCTGAGAAGACTATACTCTTTGGGAGAGGAATGATGGATATCAAAAATTATTTAGCTTCAACGGTTCATCTTTTGTTTATCAGCTACACGATGTGCATTTTCGTGCGAATTGTCAGCTCCTGGTTTCCTCAATGGCAGCATTACCACTTTTTCCGTTTTATTGCCTTTTGCACCGATCCCTTTTTAAACTTTTTCCGTCGCATTCTGCCTCCTCTCGGAGGGGTGCTCGACCTAAGTCCTATCCTGGCTTTTTTTGTTTTAAGAATCCTAGAGACTTTTCTCTTGAGTCTCATTCGATGAAAAAGACAAAGTTCTCTCTCGGTTCCCTCTCTCTTCCCAGCAATATTCTCTACGCACCTCTCGCAGGTTGCTCGGACTTGCCGTATCGACAGATGTCTTGCAAGTATCGGCCTGGCATTGTCTATTGCGAGATGGTAAAAATCGATGCCCTCGTCCGCCACGATCCTCATACTTACCGTCTTCTCGACTATTCCCCCGACATGCATCCGATCGGCGCTCAAATTTGCGGCAGCAAGCCGAAAATGGCAGCCGATGCCGCTCGCATCATCGAAAGTCTTGGTTTTGACGTCATCGATTTCAACTGCGGCTGTCCTGTCGATAAAGTAACCAAGGACGGAAGCGGCTCCGGCATGTTGAAAAATCCTCAGCTCATCGGCGAGGTCCTCTCTCAGGTCATCTCTTCCGTCAACATCCCGGTCACCGTAAAAATTCGGGCCGGCTGGGATGAGCAGTCGATCAATGCCGCCGAAATCACCCAGATCGCCGAAGCCGCCGGTGCCAAGGCCATCACCATCCATGGCCGCACCCGCGCTCAAGGCTACAAAGGCCCCGCCAACTGGGACTACATCCGAGAGGCCAAAGAGGCCGCCAAAAATATCCTCGTCATTGGCAACGGAGATGTTTTCGACGCACAAAGCGCCTCAAATCTCCTCTCCCACACCCAATGCGACGGCATCCTCGTCGCCAGAGGCACCATGGGCCAACCCTGGATCGCAGAAGACATCCGCCGCCACCTCGACGGCGAAGCCCCGCTGCCTCGCACCGTCTCCGTACACAAAGCTCATCTCCTCGAGCACTTTGAAGCCATCATTCACTACCAGTCCGAAAAACAATCCCTCCTCGACATGCGCCGAGTCGGCTGCTGGTATCTCAAAAAACTCGAAGGCGTCAAATCCCTCCGCATGCAAATCAACCGAGCTTCTTCCACTGCCGAAGTTTTTCGATATATCGAAGACTTTCCTTGGGAAACCGCAAAAATTTCTCAGCAAGTTTCTGCATTTGATGAGTAGTGTTGGGGCGCTGCCCCAAACCCCGCCAAAGGACTAAAGTCCTCTGGACTCCTGTTTGTTTTTTTGATATAGCGGAAAATTAATGAGGATTTTTTATGTCGGGTTTGGTGCGAATTACACAAATTTTAAAAACGAGCACGAGTTGGAGTGGGACTCCTTTGCCTGGTTTTCATTCGGGGACGACGGAAATTAAAATGCTCCACTTTAAAATCGCTCCAGGCGCCAAGACCTCTGTTCACATGCATCCATTAAATGGGGCCGGTTACATGCTTTCAGGAGAGTTGACCATGTTCTCTACAGAAGATCCTCACGGGAATTTTTCCCATCCCGGGCAAGTAAAAAAAATGACCTTCAAAGTAGGCGAAGCCTGGGCAGAATCAGTAAATATATGGCATTACGGAGAAAACCAAGGAAGTAAAGACGCTGAATTCATTCTAGTTTTCGCAGGACAAGCGGACATCCCTCCAACTCTATCTCTAAGTAATTATAATTCCCTCCCAAAAAACTACAGGAGTCCAGAGGACGGCTGTCCGTTGCCGGGGTTTGGGGCTGCGCCCCATTCCAAACTGTTATTCCTTCAATTTTTCTTCAAAAATTTTCAAAAGGCGTTCGATATTTTTTTGGGTGTCTTTAGGTTCGTAAGATGCTTTGGGGCGTTTGGTCTTTTTCTTTTCGAGGTAGTGGATGAAGGTTTCTGTAGATTGGGTTTTAGCGCCGAGGGCTCGGGCGTGACGGCCGAGGCCTTGGTCGTTGGAGACGACGGTGACGGGTGATTTTTGTTGATGCCACTCGAGTTTTTCAACGATGTATTCGTCAGCGGTCTGTCCTTTGGGGGTGTAGGCGATGTCGAGGGGGCTGGCATAGGAGAGACCGCTTTCTTCGGAGCGTTGATGAGAGCCGTCGAAGACGAGCATGCCTTGAAGGTGGAGGAGGGAAAATTGTTTTTGAAGGAATTTGATGATCGTTTTTCTTTGGTGGATGAGGGGGCTTTTGGTGTCTGTGAGAGTGAAGATGAGGTTGTAGCCGTCAATGTAATAAAACATTGAGCGACTCAAGCGTGGGGAGGAGTTTGTCGAGAGCTTTGCGGCGGTGGGAGACCCGATTTTTGATCGATTCTTCGAGCTCGGCAAATGTTTTGTTGTACTCATGCTTGATGAAGAGAGAGTCGTACCCAAAACCATTATTGCCTTTTTCGGCAAGTGCGATTTTCCCTTCACAAGTGCCTCGAACGCATTTTTCGAGTCCTTCCGGCGAGGCTATAGCAATGCAGCATTCATAATACGCGCAGCGGTCGTCGTCGAGAAGATGGCGCATCTCTTCGAGGAGTTTTTTCCGATTGTCTAGGTCGGTGGCATTTTCGCCTGCGTAGCGCGCTGAGAAAATGCCGGGAGCTCCTGCTAGAGCGGGAACGATTAGGCCTGAGTCTTCAGCGAGAACCCATTGCTGCAGCGTTTGCGCGGCGTGGACGGCTTTTGCGATAGCAATTTCTTCGAAGCTAGAACCGGTTTCGGGAAGCGGAAGATAGTCAGGAAAATCGCGCAAGCTGAGCAAGTCGAGCTGAGGCAAGTTTTTTAACATGGTGCGAAATTCACGCACCTTGTGGACATTTTGACTTGCGATTACGAGCTGAATGGATCCGGGAGAGGGGGTATTCATCATGCGCGATTGTAGTTCATCTAAAGTTTCTGATCAAAGTAATTGTTAATCTCAGAAATGGTGAACCGCTCTCCTTGGAACTCAAATGTTTCTTCTACCTTTTTCCCTTTCATAGCCTGGGCTAATTTAGATTGGAAAGAGAAAATATTTTGTTCAGGATCTGCATCCCAGGGGCCAAGAAGGGTCAATTTATGATGAGCTCCTTTTTCATCCCTATAGTGAACAACGGAGCCTATTCCCACTTCATCAGATGGGACATCGTCGGCTGTCAATACGCGGGTTTTGCCAAGCTGATCGGATAAAAGCTTTAATTCAGTTTGGAGGCGGTCCCGTTTTTCCAAAGCTGCTTTAAATTCTGCGTTTTCTCTCAAATCCCCGAGGGCTCTCGCCGCTTCAATTTCTTTGGCATTGATGACGGTTTCCACTGTGGCGATCTGTTGAATTCTCGTTTGAACTTTTAAGTAGCCTTCCTGCGTCGACCAGATCACTTGGTCATCCGATGTAGGCTTATCTTTATCTTTGCGAAGGCGCGCTAGTTCAGGATAGACGACCTCTCCTAAAGAGTGGAGGATTTTGATATCGTGGTCGGTCAATGTGTCGCATTTTGTTGCGAGGAGCAGATATTCTTTTACCTCTTCCAGGCTAGAGTGCTGCATAATATCTCGGACAATTTTGTAGCGGTCTCCCGTGATGAGGCCGATCACTTTTTTTGCCAGGTCCCGGTGGTGCGCTTTTTGCTCTAAATGGTCTAGCAAGATCAAAAGTCCTTCGAAAAAGTCGTTGCGGCCTTCATGAGTAGCGAATGGGAGCTTGGATTTTGGATCGATAATTTTTTTTAAATACCCAACTAAAACTTCTGGATAAGAAAAAGGGTGGAGAAGCAAGGAGCCGAGCTTTTGTTTTAAAAGGTCCTGCGTCTCTGGAGCATCTAGCTCGCTTAAAATGAAGTCCCTGATCATGTTTTGGTCGATGGTGAAGATCAGATCGAGATAGATCTCAATCCAGTCTTTTCGAATCTTTTGCGTTTTTTGTAAAATCCTCTTTTGAAAAGCCATGACCTGCGTATTTCTGACTAAGTCGGAAAGAGCCGGCATGTGCTCGAGCAGATGGACAATTTTCTCCGAAGATTGGGAAACGTGGAGATCTTCTAGGAAAAATAAAAGCTGTAGTTTTTGTCCGTCGTTTAAATTCTCTTGGGCCAATACGTCTTTAAGTCGGGCTTCTAAGGAAGTTTTAAATTCTTGATTTTTCAATGTCTCGGGGAAATCCCTCAAGAAGGTGTAGACCATTTGGATCGTGGCATTAACATCCGGCTTTGCTTCCAAAGCTTTGTGGAAGGCCACTTCGTGGGGAACGTCCTTTTCTCTTAAACGAAAAGGCTCTTTAAGCTCTTTAGGCGATTCAACTTTTGTGTCTTTTTTTACTTTTGCCCGAGCCGTCTGCCACCATCGGTTCCAATCTTCGGCGGGGATCACCAGGTCGCAAAGCTCATTTTTGATTTCCGCTGCCGTTTTCGGTCCCAGGTCTCTCAAGAGCAGGCGGATAATTTCGTTCGGATTGTATCTCGACTCTTTTTCTAAAGCTTCGGGGTCTCCG
>DAINNB010000129.1:0-4832 GCA_036736085.1 Chlamydiales bacterium | reverse complement strand
AAAGTCGTTAAAACTGTCTGGCCGGTTCCTCCATCTTGCACCTGAATAGGAAGGGGGAACGTAAACCCAGATCCACTTGCGACCTCTATGTTCAGTGAATTCGGACCAAAAGTGAATGTAACCGTTCCTCCTGATGACGTAATCGTTCCAAAAGCAGGATCTGCTCCGGTTGCACCCAATAGCATCTGTCCATCAGTTCCTGGACCTGTGACATTCACGCTATTAGAGCCCTCTCCAATCAGGACACCATATTGAGTTAAAATAGTCTGTCCAGTGCCGCCATAGCCTACCGCAAGAGGATTGAAAAACGTACTATTGAAATCGAATAGAATTGTAAGACCAGCAGATCCTGATCCTACCGTCATGATGGGGCTATTTCCCAATATGCTTAAAACATTTGCGACAGGAAAGGCCGTCCCTTGATTTCCCTGGATAGTCAGACTATTGGAATTGCTCACAGCCTCAATATTGAGAGAATTTGGTCCTGGAGTAAAAGTAATAGAGCCGGACGAAGAAGTAATATAAGCAAATTTAGGAGGATTGCCAAGACCGCTTATTAAAACTTGTCCATTATTACCTGGATTCGTAACACCAACAGGAGATGTACCTTGCCCATACAATAAACCATTCGCCGTAAGTGTGTTATTCCCTGTGCCTCCAAACAAAACTCCGACCATGCTTCCTTGCACAGTCAACGTATTACCTGTACCAATCGTCTGAATATATTGGCCCACAATAGAAGGGGTAACGATTTTCAAAATTCCACTGTTAGGAGAAGCTGTTCCAGAATCAGCTTGAATTGTTAATCCAGAAGACCCGCCCGTTCCACTAATATAGACGCTAGTTCCGCTGACAAATGTGTTAATCGGAGAGACTCCAAGAAGAGAGAAAACTCCAGAAACTGTAACAGATCCACTGTTCGTAGTAACAATAAGATGGGAAGGACCAGATGGAGACGGAATAGCGGGAATTTGGTGACTCATTATCTTACCCTTAAAATCAAAAATTTAGAAAAAGAATATATCGAAGTAGAAGGTTTTCTATTTGTTTTAGCAAAAAACAAAGAATTAAAAAATAAATGCAATTGATGTAATTTTTTCAATAAAAACAAAGAACAAAACTGCAAGCCAACTTTTTCTGGTGTATAAAAAAAACAAATTAATTAGTCAAAAAAGAAAAAGACAAAGAAATAAGCAAAAAAAATAATTTAAAACTCAATCTTCTGTAAAACTAAATTTTCTAGACAATTCAGATAGATCTGAAAGATGTCGAATTAAAGACGCCAACCTTTGCCGATGTCCTTCGTGTAAATTTTCCGGAGAGAGCAGGACCGCTCCCTTTTCAAGAGAAGAGAGAATAAGATCATTGGATGCTTTTCGCGTCATTTTACGAGAAGTACCCAGAGTCTCTCGAATAACAGAAATCAACGTTTGCGCTGTCCGCTGAGAGTGGTTTTTGACCACTTCGATTTTTTTTTCAAGCGGCGCTTTATGAGAGGCTAGAACATAAACCGCCTTGGCCGGCATCTCTTTAAGATGGTTTTTCATCTCATCTGGAATCGCCATATATAAATCGTAAAACGCCAGATAATTATATCCCGTTTTGAAAGATCCAAACGTCAAATGCATCCAATCCCGAAAAGAGCGATCCTTGTATTTCCTAAATACTTCCCGAGCAGCAGCTACCCTTTCGCCAATTAGAACGAGCTCTTGTCTTCGAATCGCCCGCAATTCCTTTGTCAAACGCTTGATTTCATAAGCATCAGATTGAAAATCATTACGAGGGCCATTTATCTCAAGACCTGCTAGCAAGATTGTTTCAATTGATTGATTCTCATTTTCATTCAACTCTTGCACTGAAAACAAAGAATGAAAAGCATTAATCACTCCAGGCATCGAAGGAGCAAGTGATTTTTCTGTTTGAGCTTTTTTCAAAAAAGCCGCTGCTAAGTCCTTTGTTTTCATTAAGCTATCCGTCCCAAAAATTCTTTCGCAAGCTCTTGATAATCCAATGAAGCCCGAGACTTTTCTTCTGTCTCGATCACAGGCTTTCCTTGCAAAATCGCTCGATTGACCGCAATATCTCTTCTAATTTTAGCCTGATACAAAAGACCAGGAAAAGAGCCCTCTATCGCCTCGATAAAAGCGCCATTTGTCGCTCCTCTCTCATCCCAAAACGAAATAATCACCCCTGCATTTGCTAAAGAATGCCTCTCTTGAATCGAAGCGTGATACTCTTTTAAACGGTTCATAGCAAGAATAGAATAAGGCTCAGGAATCGCACAGATAATACTCCCATCCGCTGCATAAAATGCCGACTGAGTCAACCAACCTAATGAAGGAGGAGTATCGATCAAACAAAAATCATAAGGAAGTCCCACAAGAGCTCTTTGCAAACGTTCGTGGGCATAAAGATCCGACACTAAAGGAGCGCTAGATTCAATGCCATCTAAAAAAGTATTCGCGGCAATCACATCCAAGCCTCTAATGCAAGTAGGACGGATCACTTCCATAATTTTCTTCTGCCCTCTAAGAACAGGAACCATCGTCTCAAGACTATCAGGCCCAATGCCAAGACCAGTAGATAAATTAGCCTGACTATCAAAATCGATGAGCAAAACCCGCTTTTGATGGTATTTAGCTAAACAAGAACCCAAATGAAGAGAAGAGGAAGTCTTCGCAGTTCCTCCCTTAAAAGAACAAAAAACATAGGTGCGCATGTTGCACTTTTCTGTGGTTAATCTTTGATTGTAATGTGAGACATCTAGACTGTCAATAGATAGCTGCGTAAGAGTCCCTACTGTCAACACAAGAGCTCCACCCTTACGGTGTAACCGTTACACAAAAATATTAGAAATTTAGTTCTAGCCGGGCGTAGGGTCCTTGAAGACTCATATCGGCGCCTAAAGAAGTTAAGCTAGGCTGATTAAAGCCATTCATGCGGCTTAGATTCCACCAAAATTGAGTTTCCCATCCAAGCATAAAATCACCAGAGCCATTTTTCCCCATTTTCCATTCTTTTGAGAAAGCTCCTTGAATTTGGATCATGGTAAAAGAACCTGCTACATTCACTTTAAGAACTTGGTTTTCGGGATAAGGGGTCGTAGTGATTCCAGTTCCATTCGGAGGCAGGGAGCCTATAGATCCCAGATTTTCTGCGTATTTCATTGTCGTATTGAAACGTCCGAACATACAGGCGAAAGCGCTCTTTAAAAAAAGTCGAAAATTTTTCGGCATTAAAAAACTCATTTCTCCGCCAAACTCAGGCCCAACTCCATACACCTCATTAGCGCTTATTATTTTCTGTGCATTCAGAATAGGGATCGGATTGTCAAGAGGAAGAACGCCTCCATTAACAATCCAAAACCGGCCATAATTCACAACAATGCGCTGTTTAACTTCAGCTAACTGAATACCAATAATGGGTTTGATTAAAAAAGAGCGGCTTACAAGACAAATCCTTTTGAGCTCAATATTGAGCAGGTCCATTTTAAGACGCCATTTGCCTTTAATATCTCCGCACTGCACGTTGGAAAAGTTATTCACCTGGGGAAAAAAGGACTGGGTCAGCACCATAAAAAGATATTGGTTATCATCTGTCTTATGTACTGTAGGCATCGTCGGATGAAAATATGTATAAGCTGCACTTAAGTCCCAATCATCATAGCGAAGCGGAATCGCTAAAGATCCTCTTACGCCCCAATCATAGGTAAAAGAGGGACCTATCGTATTGCCTGGAGGCGAAAAGGATATGGAATTTGTCTGGCCATACTTCAAACTATCCTGAATAGGCTTAAAATATAAAGCGTCTATACTGACCCGCAAAGACTTAGTAGGCTTTGCTGCAACAGGAATTTCAGGAGGAGCTGCTTTCTTTTTAGTTGTCCAATTGATCCGATCTGGAAATAGGCCAGCAACAGAAGAGGCTGCAATCTCCTCTCCAAAGAAAGAAGTTTCATTCGAAAACACCATTTGCTCAGCATTTGATTCTTCGAGGAAAATGTTCTCTTGAACCATAGATAAAGGTTCTAAGACCTCTATTTCGCTTGCGTATAAAAGAGAAAAGCTCATCCAAAATAAACAAATAGGCAAAGTCTTGGGATAAACAGTTTGCTTTATTTTTCTATCTGATTTGTCTGATCGCACGGGCTCGATCCTTTAGTTCGATAAAATGATCATTTAAACCCACATATCCGATTTCCCCACAAAAACAGCAAACAAAAAAATTAAAAATAAAAAAAATCTATGGAAATTTACATAAACGTTTCATGAAATACACCATCCGATTAAACTCCGAAGAGGAGAATGCCATATGGATTATCTGCTTGTCCTTGCTGATAGAAATTTACGCCCTTTAAGAGGAAAACTGAGAGAGCTAGGAGCCTTTTTTACAGGGATTGGATATGCTGTAGCGCAAACTAGAGAGGCAGATCTGGCTTCTCTTTGCGAAAAAGCCGCTCTTAAATATCATAGACAGCCTATTCCTCACGGACATACCTTTGAGTCTTTTCAACAATCTCATAAAACATCGTTCTTTCAAGATCGGTTAATTTCTTTAGAAAGAGAGATCGACGTCTTGAAAAAAGAGCTAGAGCCCAAAACAGCCCAGGAGCTGAAAGAAACGGCCAGAGGCCAGCTTCTTCAAGAACTGCTCGATGACGCCGAGGAACTTAAACAGCAAATTAAAAAGGCGGAGCAGCTAGAAAAGGCCCTAAGTGTTTCGACAGACCCTTTGCCTATCCGGTTCCTCTCAGAACTCCCTGTAAACTTTCTTTTAGAAGAAGCTCCAGAAAATCACCGATTAATTAAAGTAGAAGAAGGAAAAATTAAGCG
>DAINNB010000128.1:0-4862 GCA_036736085.1 Chlamydiales bacterium | reverse complement strand
CCAAACAATCTGCCTCTACAACCACCTCCCCTTATCCTAACTCAGCTGCCTCTACTCCCTCACCCCGATTGCCATCAACAACTAAAACGGGAACCACCCCTTCTCCTGCACTAACGACCATTGCTGGAACCTCTACATCCCCACCCTAACAGCCCCAGAATACCGCCTCCCCTTCCGCCATGGCTCCCAAACCTACAAAACCGCCATCGCTACCAACGACGAAAATTACTACCCCGCCTCCGTCTACGGAGACACAGAAACCACCTCATATGTCACCATGCCAGTGCGTCTTCCATCGGTAGAACGCGTATTATCTGTTTTTAGATCTATAGCAGCTCGCTTATAACAAATTTTAGGGGCTTCGCCCCACACCCCACCAAAGGGCTGGCGCCCTTTGGGAACCCGTTTTTTTTATATTTATATTTTGTTGTTTGAAAAAATATTTTAAAATATTTTCATTGAAAAATTGCTGATATTAAAATTAGAATATCAGGATATTAAATAAGGAAAAAACATGCTTCCAACAGATTTAAACTTTTTTGCACCTAATTATTGTTCAGATCCATTTTTTTCGCACAGCAATTTCTTGATGAATGAAGAAACTGAAGAATTTGTTGACAAAACTTTAGAAAGAATTGACCTTGTGAATGATGAGGAAATGACGCTTGATCAAAAGTATACAAATTTAAGTGAACTAATTTTAAACAAAAAATTTGAAGAAGCTGTATTTTTTTATAAAAAAGACATGACTCACTTCTTCTCTACGAGATTATTTGAGGAAAAATTTTCACATTATATTTCTGAAAGCAATTTAACACGTGCAGATATTAAAGAAACCCTCATTCAATTTGTAACAGCCTTAGGCTCAAAAACCGGAATGGCAATAAGCGGAATCTATGGGAAAAGAATTACCTTTCAATTTCCTAACGCGGGCGCCGATAAACAATTATTACAACTTCAGGCCTCATTAACACGTATGCTTTTGAAAGTAAATGAGAATGAATACAAAAGCATAACCTCTACTTCTTGGGTTGCTCATCCGATCACAGCGTCCCCCGCTGCGTCCCCCACTTTCAAAATTCCAAAATATTTATTTGGATCTGCTGTTAGCGCGATCGCTTACACAGCGGGATATAATCTTGTTACAGCATCTGGAGCTGGCATTTCAATGTCACTCTTAACACCTTATCTTACACCTTATGTTCTAACTATAGCCTCTTTATTTCAAAAGGTTGTAGTAAGAGCGGATACATTAATAGAAACGGGAGTCAATGGAATTTTTGATTTTGTTATAACCAAGATTGATAACACAATCATGTGGTTTGACCATCGGGGAACCTTTGATAATCGAGCTACTCAGTCCGTGTTAAATAGAACGAACATAGAGAGCGAACATATTACAGAATGGACAAAGAGCGAACCTATACTATGGACAAAGGGCAATACTCTACAATTGACAGAGCTATTTGAGTAATCTCAAATCAAAAGAGATCCTCAAAAAACCATCCTCTTCTTCCTATATCACCATAAAATCAAATGGGTTTCCAAAGGGCGCCAGCCCTTTGGTGGGGTTTGGGGCAAAGCCCCAACTTCATCACCTAGCAAAAGGAAATCTCTTCAAATCTTCAGCTGCAAATGTATTCGGAAAAATCGTGCGGGCCTCATTAGCGAGCTCTTCAGGTTCTCGGTAGCGGGCGGAGAAGTGGGTGAGAATAAGAGTTTCGACTTGAGCTTCTTTAGCGAGCTCGGCTGCTTGAAGGGCTGTCATGTGCATGTATTCGTGGGCGAGAGCGCGCTCTTTGTCTAGGTAGGTGCTTTCGCAGAGAAGGAGCTTTGCACCGCGGGCGAGATCGAGAGCGGCGGGGCAAGGGCGCGTGTCAACGATGTAGGTGAAAGCATCGCCTGGGCGGACGCGGCTGACTTGATCGAGGAGGATGAGGCGGTTGCCTAGTTGGAGCTTTCCTTCTTTTTCTAGTTGGCGTACTGAAGGACCTTGGATGCCGAGGGCTTTGAGATCGGCCTTGTTGAACTTGATCGTGTCGGGCTCTGTGATGCGCCAGCCTACGTTTTCCACTCCGTGCTCTAAGAAAGCGGCCTCGATGCGAAATTTGCCATCATCTTCGACGAGACCTGCGGATTTGACAGGATGCTCGATGACTTTGATGTTCTCTTTGTACATGCAGCTGTAGCGGAGGCGATCGAAATATTTTTTCCCGGCGGCGGGATAGTAGCAGTGGATGGGATGAGAGACCTTGTCGAGATTGAGGCGCATGAGCATAGAGCCGACGCCGAGACAGTGGTCTCCGTGAAAATGGCTGATGAATATCCGCGTGACAACGGGAGGGGCTATGTCGGCGAAGATGAATTGCCTTTGCGTTCCTTCGCCAGGATCGAATAAGAGACCCTCGTCGTTCCAGCGCAGAAGATAAGCGCCGTGATTGCGAAAACGGGTGGGCTGCTGACTAGAACAACCTAAAATGGTGAGATCCCGAACGCTCATCGAGAGACCCTCCAAGAGAAAAACTTAAGCTTCCCTAAAAGAGCGCCAATGAGGGCGCCTGAGAGGTGCGCCGTGTTGGCGATGTTGGGAGAAAACTCGACGCTGCTGAAGAGCTGAAGGATAAACGAAGTGAACTGAAGACCGAACATCGCTAAGATAAAAAAGGTTAAAAAAAGGAGCGTCGATCGCTGGATCGGATACCCTTCCCAAGGGGCGATTTTCTGACGGGCCCAAATGAAGCCGGCAAACCCCATGACAACGCCTGAATAGCCGATAAAAAAAGGACCGCCCATCAAATATTGGGCTGTGTTCGAACCGATCGCGATGAGGAGCGATAAAAAGACCGTGCGGAAAAAACCAATCCTTTGTTCGACGGGGCGGCAAAGGACCCACACCCAGATCATGTTGAACAAAATATGCAAAAGCCCCGCATGCAAAATGCAAGGGGAGACGAAACGCCAAATTTCTCCTTTGCGAATTTTAATAAAAAGTTCTCCCTCGGCCTCCGAAGCGTCCCCCGTTTTCATTTTCAAAATGAACCAATCGTAAAATCCCCGCCAATAGACTGCGTGGGGCAATGAGGAGAGCTCTGCTTGCACTTCGGGATCGAGCTGCTGAATCGGTTGGTCGAGCGGCGGTTTATGCTTTTGGATGAGCTGCGTCAGCTCTTCAAAAAAAGGAGGCAGATCGTAAAGGCAAGAGGTTTGGATGGGAGTAAACGCAAATACCGCTTCAGGAACTCCCTCTTTTAAAAGAGGGATCTCTTGATACGTGTTCATAAAAAACACAAGAGAGCAAAGAAGAATGATCAATTTCGTAAAGTAGCTCGCGAACCTCTTTGACAAAGGCTCTGGGACGGGCTCTGTCTCTGCCGTCATCATCTCCTCTTCTGACATTTGCTCTGTTAAAGGAATATCAAAAACAGGATCTGAAGGATTTTTCAAAAAAGTTTCAAAGTCCTGTTTTGCTTCATCAAGCCGATCTTCATCATGGACCCACACTTCGTAGCAAACATAGTTAGACGGCCCTTCAAAAAAAGCTTCGCAGGTATGCAAAATACCTTTCCGCTTCAGATATGAACTGAATCGCAAAGCTTCTTGTTCCGATTGAATTTTTCCTATGTTGCGCATTGCCTTATCTTTTTAATGAGTTCAGAAGTGGAAAGCGTTGGGATACGGTCCACTAAGTGGAGCCGCGACCCGCAAGCTTTAAGCGTCAGGGCCTCTACACAATGTTCCCCATATTCCACTCCATTCACGTGCACGTCAGGACGAACCTTTTCTAAAAGCGCGCAAGGAGTGGTCTCTTCAAACCAGGTTACATAATCGACAAATTCCAAAGCCGCCATCATTTCAAGACGATACACCAAAGGAACAATCGGTCTTTCGGCCCCTTTATATTGCCGAATGGAACTGTCCGAATTGAGGGCAACGAGCAAGCAGTCCGCTTGCAGCTTCGCCTGGCTAATCATATATAAATGACCAGCATGAAGCAAGTCAAACGAACCATTTAATGTGGCGATCGTAAAACCTTGCTCTCTAAGAGAAAAAATAGCGGCTTCAAGCTCATGCGGTTCGACGAGTTTTCTTTCTAGCCACGGCGCTTTTTGATTTACCATGTCCTTTTCCTTGAGAAAATGCGATGTTGAACACCTCATCATAATACTCGACGAAATGAACTTCGAGTCCTTTTTTCAAATACTCGGGCAGCTCATCATAATCCCTTAAATTTTCTTTAGGGAAAATCAGCACCTCAAGCTGCGATCTACGCGCTGCGATCAATTTCTCTTTGAGTCCCCCGATCGGCAAAACTCTTCCTGTCAGCGTAAGCTCTCCGGTCATCCCCAAATTTTCTCGGATCGGTTGGTCCATCAGCAAAGAAAGGAGCGCTGTGACCATTGTTATCCCGGCAGACGGCCCATCTTTCGGCGTCGCTCCCTCTGGGATATGGATATGGATCTGCGCCTTTTCAAAAAAAGCGGTCCCTGGAGAATAGCGCTCAAGATGGCTCTGCACATACGTCCAGGCGATCTGCGCCGATTCTTTCATGACATCGCCCGCCTGGCCAGTTAATTTCATCTCTGTTTTTTCAGCTGGGTATTTCACTGTTTCAATATACAAGGTCGCGCCGCCCATCGAAGTCCAAGCAAGACCTGTCGCCACGCCGACGGGGTTCACCTTGTAATAGCGATCGCTCGTAAACATCGGCTTGCCTAAATAAGTTGGCAAATTAGATTCCGTAATGGTCACTTTCGTCTGCGTTTTTTTCGACTTTTGCTCCTGCGATTTCGCGATCTTTAAAGCCACTTTTCTCAAAATTTTCTTCAAATTATTTTCCAATGTACGAACTCCAGCTTCTCTTG
>DAINNB010000127.1:0-4868 GCA_036736085.1 Chlamydiales bacterium | reverse complement strand
GCTTTTAGGGGTCTTCATCTCGGGATTTATAACAAAGCTTGTTCGAACATCTTCTTTTTGTGGAAAGAGATCCCTACCTGGGCTTTGTTTAACAAAAAATTTCAGTTCGCGATCGAAGCGACGCCATCGCTTTTAGGCGTCGGCTACATCATCGGCCCGCGCATCGCAATGCTTATGCTCTCCGGCAGCATGCTGGCATGGTGGGTATTTATCCCGCTGATCAAAATCTTTGGCCTCGGCCCGCAGACTGTTTATCCTTCCACTCTTCCGATCGGAGACATGAACGCAGACGACATCTGGGCATATTACGTCCGCTACATTGGAGCGGGAACCCTCGTCTTCGGTGGTCTCATGAGCTTAGTGCAGATCGCGCCGCTTATTTATCGGACGCTTCATGCTAGCGTAAAAGAGCTTCTCGACCTTTTTAAGAAGAAAAAATATATCCCAAGAGCGCAAAGGGATTTGTCCCTTTCTTGGATTTTTCCAGGAGCTGCAGCGATCGCTTTGGCGCTTTGGCTGATCCCCTCATTTTCGATGAACCTCTTTACGGTGGTCTTACTTGTCATCTTGGGATTTTTCTTTGTGGCCATCACATGCCTTTCCGTCGGCCTTGTGGGAACAACGGCAAGTCCTGTATCTGGCATGACGCTCACAACGCTTCTCATTACGTGCATTATTTTTGTTCTTTTAGGATGGACTGAAAGGATCTATCTCATCGCAGCCATTACGATGGGGTGCGTCACTTGCTGCGCCATTTGCACGGCCGGCACGACATCCCAGGATTTGAAAACGGGATATCTTCTCGGATCGATGCCTCGCTCGCAGCAAATCGCTGAAATCATCGGCGTAATTCTTCCATCCCTTCTCGTAGGCTACATCATTTATGCCTTTAATGACGCTTATGAGATCGGCTCTGTTAATATGCCGGCTCCGCAAGCTTCTCTTATGGCGATGGTCGCAGAAGGCGTCATCAGCCACAATCTCCCCTACGCCCTCGTCGGCATCGGCATGGTAATGGGCCTGATCATGACCTTGCTCCGCCTCCAGCTGCTCCCTTTCGCCCTCGGCATCTATTTGCCGCTTTCTCTCACGACGGCGATCATGCTCGGAGGCCTCGCCAGAGCTCTTACAGATTACAAATCGACAGACCCCGTCTCTGAAGAAAGAGGCATCCTTCTCGCCTCGGGGCTGATCGGTGGAGACGCTCTCATCGGCATCGTGATCGCTCTCATGGCCGTTTTTCAATATGCCCCCCTTCGCGCCCAAACTCTTTGGCCCGATTGGACAAGCCTCGCCCTCTTCAGCCTGCTCAGCTGGGGCCTATCTAACCTCGCGTTACGAAAATAAAGATGTTCGTGCTATCTTAGATCCTTGTCTCAGCTTGATCTATGTCCATGGAAAAAAAACATGCCACTCCTATTTTCAAAAAAGCCGTGAAAAGGCCCATGATCCTTTTTGAGATCGTCGTGGGGCTCGCCCTTTTATCCATGCTGCTCTCTCTGCTTTTTTCTTTTTTTACCTCCAGCGCTAAAATGCAAGATAAACTAAAAAAAGCCGAAGCGGCGCTAGAGGAAAGGCAGCATCTTAGTTCAAGGCTTCAAACGATTTTGACCTCGGTCATCCCTTCATCTGATCCTTATTTGCCAGCTCCTTTATATACCCAGCAATTTCCTGAAGAAAAAAATATAAGCCTCGTCGTCTATTTCGATCATGGCATCGATCCCGATCCCGCCTTCAGCGGGCCTTCTCTTGCTAGGATCTACATCAATCCAAAGCATGAACTCTGCTTGGCCATTTGGCCTCGAGAAAGGGAAAAGGGCAAAACATCCGTCCGGCATGAGGTTTTGCTGCGCCATGTTGAGTCTTTTGCGTTTCAATTTGCCACCAAAAAGGCAGACCAGTCGATCGGCTGGGAAAACAAGCGGCCAGCTAAAGCAAAGCAAACAATCCCATCGCTTGTCCGTTTAGACATTTGGGAAAACGAACAAAAAAAGCCGTCTTTGCAATTTGCCTTCGCCTTGTCTTCCACAGAGCCGTCCATCGTATACTCTGCTCATGAAGGGGTCAAAAAAAAGATATGAATGTAATGCCCCTTATCTTAAGCGTTCTTCTGATTTTGACCTTTGGGTTTTATTCCTGGGTGGAAAATGAGGCAGCCGTATATCGGATCAACAAAACATTCGCCACGCAAACTAAACTCTCCCGAAATCTTCTCAAATCCTACGAAGAACATAACTACGAGACGATCAAAGCCGCTAAACAACCTAAATCTCCTCATCAAAATTCATCAGAAACGCCAAAAGAAAAAAAAGCAAAAGAAATTCCTAAACCTCCCTCGATTAACCCCGACTGCGCTAGGCTCAATCTTTGGCCTTTGCTTTACGCCGATAAAAAAGAACTCCCTTTTCTTTATGAACAGCTCGCGCAGCTTTTAAGGCTCTATTATAAAAAACCGCTTTTTAGCTTCTTTTCTGAAAAATCAAATCTTGAATATCTACTGCTAGATGCTTGGCTTGCCGCATTAAAAAAACAGATAGACGGACCATCAAAAGAAGATGAAATTGTATTGGAAAAAGCAGCTTTTTCAGACCGCTCTCTCCAAATCCTTTACTACAACATGCTCAGAGGATCCAAGGGGAAATATCCGCCTCTTCTCGATTTCATCAAAGCAGTCCACCCTTCTGATCGGGAAGAAAAGGTCTGTCTTTTACATGCTACTCCCGATATGCTGGCCATCTTTTTCGGTTCCGCCGCAAAGGCCGTTTACGATGAGATGCACAGCGAAACTCTCGCTGTCACCGAAGAGCGGATCGAGGAGCTTTGCCGGGCCCACCATGGCCCTCTCATCTCCAAAGAGCTTTTTTCGCTTCTCAACCTATCCCGCTTCAAGCACCCTACTCCTCCAGGGATGACCTTTTTAGAAGAGGACGAGCCGACAAAAACTTCTCTGAGAAAAAAAATCTACGCCGATCATTAAGTTGCAAGAATCTATTCAAAGACAAAACAGAAATTCCTCAAAGGTATTGGAAGAACTCGTCAACAAAATGCCGCCTTCAGCCTCGCTCGCTCTTTAGCGGAAGGCTCACTGTAAACCGGGTCCCTTTGCCAAGCTCCGAAGAAGCTTTAATCGTCCCATGGTGTTTATCGATGATGGTTTTGACGATGGAAAGCCCAAGGCCAGCGCCTCCGGATTTGCGCGACCTAGCTTTATCGACAGTATAAAATCGGTCAAAAATATGGGGCAGGTCTTTTTCAGGAATGCCGATGCCGCGATCTTGGACCACGATCTCGACTCGATGATGAGTTGCGGGCTGGATGATGACCTCAATGCGGGCCGGCGCGGGAGAGTATTTAACAGCGTTTTCCAATAAGTTCATGATCGCAAGATCGAATAGATCTCCATCGACGGCCACATAAGCTTTTTTAAGCTCTTCCCGAATATCCACGGAAGCATCAGGATGGGCAGTGAGCAAAATATGCTTGCAATGTTCGATCATCGATAAAAGATCGTAGGGACGAAAATTCGTTTCTGGAAGATTTTCAATATCCGCTAAAGTCAAAAGACTTTTCACCAAACGGTCCAAACGGCCGCAAGTGCGCACGATTTTTTCTGTGATCTCGTGAAGCATTGCTGTAGATAAATTGGGAATATCCTGCAACGTTTCGGCAAATCCGCGGATGATCGTGATCGGCGTTCTAAGCTCATGAGAGGCATTCGCGATAAAATCCTTGCCCATTTCCACTACTTTGTAATCAGATGTTTTATCCTGGAGCACAAGGATCGCCCCGCTTTGGTGGGCCAAAGGCGCGGCAATGAGATCGAGATAAATTTTGCCTCCATCGCCAAGGGTCCATGTCTGCACAATCGTTTCGGACGTCTGCAAAGCCTGCAAAACCCCTTCATGGCATTTTTTAGCAAGGCCCTCTACAATAGGAGAGGTAGAGTGAAGATGCGGAAGAATATACCCTATCATTGCATCATGGTGCGCTCTTAGCATCCGGCAGCTGACCTGATTGGCAAATGTGACTTTCGCGCTCGTGTCAAAGGCAATGACCCCCTCGCTAAGGGACTCTAAGATATCTTCGGTCTCTTTTTTCTGGCGAGTTAAGTGCTCAATTTGCTTTTGGATCTTTTCATTGAGCGAGTTAAGAGTAGAAGCTAATTTGCCAAACTCATCGGTCTGCATCGCTTCGTTCAAGATGATTTTTGGCAAAAATTCTTCCCGCCCTTCTTGATAAGGGGCTACAGCGTCGACAATTTGCTGGATTGGGCGCGTCAACCGATGAATGATCGCCCAGGTCATGATGCTATAGAGCAGTAAAATGAAAATGCCAAGAACTAAAAATCCCACTTCAAAATCGACAGCAAGAGTCCTGACCTCATTGGATGGGAACCCGACCCGAAGAACATAAACATGCTCTTGAGCGGTAAACTGCATCGCAATATAAGAAAATTTTTCTTGGTAAAACTCAGAATAGCCGTCGCCATACCCAAAACCTCTCTGGAGAGCCCCTAAAAACTCTGGATGCTCAAGCTCATAATCAGCGGCAAGCGCCTCTACTGCGATCTCATTGCCGTGGGTCACATAAATCATCCTCTCTTCGGGAGCGATCAGGGCAATTTGATGAAAGACAAGCCGCTTATGCTCTTCCAAAATCGCGAGCATGCCCGGCAGATCTTGCGGATTTTGCAAAGTTGCGATTAACGTCTGAGCCCGATCTTCAAGCGATTTGCGCATGATATTGCCTACCGATTTCCCAACAAAAGGAAAAAGCAACGCAATGAACAAAAAAAGAAGGATCAGATCGCTTAACAAAACTTTTTTTCTAAAACTCAGCATGCCCACACAAATTTTCATAGCCGTTTT
>DAINNB010000126.1:0-4948 GCA_036736085.1 Chlamydiales bacterium | reverse complement strand
ACAGCATAGAAGGATTTGTTCGCCAATTCATTGGCTGGCGGGAGTACGTCCGGGTGATCTATCTCCTTATTGGCGAAAAAGAGCGAGGCGGAAACTTTTTTCATCATAAACGAAAAATGCCCGCATCATTTTATCATGGGACAACGGGAATAGATCCCATCGATGAAACGATTAAAAAACTTCTCAGCCATGCCTATTTGCACCATATAGAACGGCTTATGGTATTAGGGAATTTCTTTTTGTTATGCGAGATCGATCCAAACGAAGTGTATCGATGGTTCATGGAGCTTTTTATCGACTCTTACGATTGGGTCATGGTCCCCAACATCTATGGAATGAGCCAATACGCAGATGGAGGGATGATCACTACAAAACCCTATTTTAGCAGCTCCAACTACGTGTTAAAGATGAGCGACTATCCGAAAGGAAAATGGTGCGAAGTCTGGGACGCCCTTTTTTGGCGGTTTATGATCAAGCAAAAGGATTTTTTTCAAAAGCAGCCCCGTTTAAGCGGATTGTGTCAGATGGCCAAAAAGAAGACCGGGATGTTGACTGTTGCCGATGCTTTTTTGAAGCAATTGCAAAAAGAGTCTAAATGAGCTGTTCTTTAGTTGAGGATATTCAAAAGGCGTATCGTCGATTGGTGGAAGTTGTAGACAAAATCCCTGTTTCAAAAAGGCAAAACAAAGAGATGGAAGCCGCCGGCGGCAGGGTAAGTGTAGCAGATCTGATCGCTTATCAAATTGGCTGGGGAACTTGCTTGATCCGGTGGTATGAAACAGGCCTTAGAGGAGAATCGCCAGAAATGCCGGGAGAGGGGTTTTCAAAATGGGATTATGTAGCGATTGCCAAGCATTTTTATCAAAAGTATTTGTATGATGCGTCGAGTCAGCAGATGGCAGTTTTTGAAAAAGTCGTCTTTCGAATTTTGGATATTGTGCGGAAAGAAGAATTGAATGGCCATCTTGATCAAGAGGGAGTTTGGTCCTGGTGCACTTTGCCTTCAGGCAAAAAGTGGCCTTTGAGCAAATGGGTTCGCGTGAATACCGCATCGCCTTATAAGAGGGCCGCCTCCTTGATCAAGGATAGGTACGTATAGTTTCTGATATCATCCGTTACCCGCAAAAAAGGAAGCGATTTTTTTTAGGTAGCGCCGAGTGCCTCTCTTCTTCATCAACAAGGAGCATAGAATTTGGATGAGGGCTGGATCGGCTTTGAATTGAATTTAATGAATCTAAGTGAGTTAGAGGTCTGTGGCCATGTATATAGCATTTATAATTTTGCTTCCCCTCGGCGCAACTGAATAAAGCTAAAAATAAGTGGGCTTGCATCACTTGTCTTATTTTTTTAGGCAGATTTAACCTCTGCGCGAAAAGAACGATTTTTATGCTGTTTTTGAATCCTAAAGGATATTCTCTGCTATTAGCAAACGTAGAAGAGATAGCTTCTATAATTTTGTGTTCATTTAAATAAGGATAGCTCTTTTCTCTTGGTAGATAGTTCTGGCGCTGATGTTGAAGTATCTCTTGTATAGGAGGAAAGCTCAGTAGGCCATTTCCGATAAGTGAAATTTTCATTGGATCTCTCTTTTTTTCAAGGGAGATAGTTTCCTCAATATGTCTCTTTTTAGTCAACACATGACTTTTGTCAGATAAAAGAAAAACATCCCCTCTTTTTCTTCGAGGATTTATAGTTGAGATATGGGCAATCGTTGGATGTACATTGATTTTAATAGCTATTTCGCAAGCGTAGAGCAGCAGCTTGATCGAAAATTGAGGGGCAAGCCTGTGGCTGTGGTCCCCGTGGATACGGATGCGACTTGCGCGATTGCAGCCAGTTACGAGGCAAAAGCGTTTGGTGTGAAGACGGGAACGCCTATTTGGGAGGCTAAAAAATTGTGTCCCCATCTGCTTTGTGTTTTGGCAAAACATGAAGCTTATGCAGAATTTCATCAAAAGATTTTGGTCGAAATTGATCGGCATGTGCCGATAGACAAGGTTTGCTCGATTGATGAAGTGGCCTGTCGATTGATGGACAATGAAAGTGCGAACGCGGCTCAGCTAGCAGAGAAAATCAAGAAAGGGCTTCGGGAGAATGTGGGGGAGTGTCTCACGTGTTCGATCGGAGTGGCTCCTAATCGCTATTTAGCGAAAGTGGCCACAGATATGCAAAAACCAGATGGACTGGTATTTATCCATCAAGAAGATCTTCCTCAGCGGCTTTATTCTTTGAAACTTCGTGATTTGCCTGGGATCGGCGCCAATATGGAAGTCCGCCTTAAAAGCCGCGGCATTTTAGACATGAAAATGCTTTGCTCTTTGGACTTAAAACAGATGCACTCGGTCTGGGGAAGCATTGAGGGAGAGCAGATGTGGCATCATCTGCGAGGGATCGATCTTCCTGAGAAGAAAACAGAGCGCAGAAGTTTAGGTCATAGTCGTGTTTTGCCTCCGGAGCTTAGACATCCTAATGAAGCGAGAGCTGTAGGAAGAAGGCTGGTGTCGAAAGCTGCAAGCCGCATGAGAAGGATGGAGCTTGTCGCTTCAAGAATGGGTTTGTTTATCAGTTTGGAAGAAACGGAGGTTTTTGAGCAGCATTTAGCTTGCGATCGGGTGGATGACAATTTGACCTTTTTGGCTCTTTTCCAGAAGATGTGGGATGAAATCATCAAATTTTCGGGCTCTGCGAAGATGAAAAAAATCTCGGTGACTTTTTCTAAGCTGGAAAGGTCCGCCTCTCAGCAGCAATGCGAGCTTTTTTCAGATGATTCTAGAGAGAAAAGAAAAAAAATCTCTCAGACCTTGGATTCGATCAATCAAAAATATGGAAAAGATTCTGTTTTTTTTGGAGCTCTTCCCGAAGACTCATTTTCAGGGACGAAAATCGCTTTTACTAGGATCCCTGACAAGGAAGAGTTTTATGAGTGATTATACCGCTCGTAACTCAACCCACAAGTTGAGTTATATAGTGCTTCCGGTTGAAAGGCACCCAATTTTTTCATTTTATAACGAAGAGAAATAAGTTCGGTAGCAGGAAACTTCGGTTTTAGCTAGCGACTTTTATTGTGCGAGAAAAGAATTTTTGTTAAATGAGCTGTAGAGATTTCACTTCAAAAAGAGTGGGGTTTGGGGGGATTCTGAAAGGACAGCTTTAAAAGGAGTCTACATTGCGTGATTGGTTATTTCTTTCTAAGTCATTAAGGCCTTGGCCTTGGTGGTTTGCTCCTTTAGCGATTTTTAGTACGGTGCTTTTAACTCTTATTTTTTGGATGGGATCTAAAATTGCTTATTCAGACTGGTTTGAAAATCATTGGTTGTATTTCAGTAAAACATGCGCTTTGACTGCCGTTACTTTAATGGGTTGGCTTTTACTTTTAACAAGTAGGGCTTTATGGACCGAGCGATTATGTGGTGGCTTAGATAAGGTATATACTTTGCATCGCTATATCGGTAGAATTGTTTTTTTTCTTTTGTGTCTTCACCCGTTCTTTCTCTCTTTGTATCGCCTTCCGAATTGGTCGCAATGGGTTTTGTTTTTTCTTTTCCCTTATCCATCTCCTAAAAATTCTTATCAGCAAGGCGCTAATCTAGGTGCTTGGGCTTGGTTATTGTTAGTTTTTTTAATTTTTGCGGCCGTTTACCTGGTGAAACCATATCGTAAATGGTTGTTTTTTCATAAATGGATGAGTTTGTTCTATTTAATGTCTTTGATTCATATTATGTTAATCGAAAGAGATGTTTCTAATTACCCTTTTCTTTTTATTTGGATTTGGAGTTGGCTAGGTCTTGGAGCTGTTTCTTTATGTTGGAATTGGCTTTATCGTTGGGTTGGTCCTAAAGCCAGTTATGTGTTAGATCGTATAGATTCGGATGGGCGTTTGATTTTTTTAAAAATTAAACCTATGAAAAATAAATTGTTGTTTAAGCCAGGGCAGTGGGTTTTTATGGAAATTCCGAGCTTAGGTAAAGAGCGGCATCCTTTTTCTATCGCTTCCCTCCCGACAGAAGATGGTTGTTTAATTTTCGGGATACGTATTGTCGGCTATTGGACTGACCGGCTTCAGGAATTAAGAAAAGGGGAGAAAATTATTGTATATGGTCCTTATGGGATGTTATCGGACGTTTTTTTAATGAGTAAAAAAGATTGTGTGTGTATAGGAGCGGGCGTCGGGATTACTCCCTTTATTGGAATGTGGGCTTTAGCATTGCATTCTCCTGATCGGATTAGCAATGATGAAAATGGTAATGGAATTTATCCTTCATGGGAAGATTTCTTGAAGACATGGAAAAGTCCGAAGTTAGATTTGTTCTACTTAGTTAATTCTAAAAACGATGCTATTTTTGATGAGGTTATAGAGAATGTCGCTATTTCTACTCAGTTTATGCATTTGAAAAAATCTTCGGAAAGGGGCCATTTTTATCATCTGTTAATCTCAAATTCATCTAAATATATCTCATTGTTTGATATAAGTCAGAGAGTTGACAATCTTAGAGAAAAAAATATCCTTCTTTGCGGTCCTATTGCGATGATTAGCGCTTTTAAACTACAGGCAAAAGAACTTGGTATTCCTAATGACCAAATTTTCTTTGAGGCTTTCGAGTGGAGGAGCGGATCTATACATTGAAATCTGTAAAATGATGTTATGACCTTTTTTATACCGAAATAACTTGAAGAATCGGTTTTTTGACAAGGAGTCTCCTCAACATTTTGATTCGGAGCGAGCGACCATTGCCGGAGGCAAGGCGCTAGTGAGAATCAAAATGTTCAGGTAAAGCCAACGCAGTCAAAAACCGATTCTTCAGGTTGTTGGGCATATAGTGCTTCCGGTTGAAAGGCACTCAATCTTTTCGTTTTAACAATTTAATTTTTCAACTATTTTGGTAGGGTTCTATAATCTTCGAATAGTAACCCCACCAAAATAGTTGAAAAATTAAACCGTTAAAACAAA
>DAINNB010000125.1:0-4950 GCA_036736085.1 Chlamydiales bacterium | reverse complement strand
GACGCTAATCGGCCACTCTCTTGGCGGATGGATGGCGCTTCGCTTACTTGAAAAACATAACGCCATCATCGAAAACTGCCTTCTCCTCTATCCTTTTTTGCGAAGGCCAAGCCTAAAAGGAAGGACTATTTTGAGGCTGCTGTACCATTTTCGCCAAATTTCCTCTATGGAAAATAGGCTTTTGAAAAAGAGAGGTGTTTTGGAAAAAGTCTTTAAAGACCTAAAACATGTCACAGATCAAGAACTGCGTGGGAGCTTAATTTTGGCCCATCAAGAACATCAAACAATCAGCCGCTATAAAGGCCCTATCAACATCGAAAAATCTCTGCGGGGGAAATTGCATGTGATCTACTGCGACCGAGATACATGGTGTCCCTCTCGCACTGTCAACGAAATAAAACAATCGATCTTTTGTGAAAAGACCAACACAACCCACGGATTTATCACTTCCGCAGAAGAGAGGAAAGTAGTGTTAAAAGCCTTGAACAAAAAACTATTTCAAAACAGACTCTAAGGAAACAGTGTCGGAAATTTAAAAATCTGACCTGCAAATTCTTCAGAGACCGCTTCGATTTTCTCTCTATGCAAAGAGGCTTTTTCTCCAGCAAATTCTTCAAGAAGTTTTCGCATAAGCTCGCAGTAGCCTTCAAATCCTATCGCCGCTGCTTGCGCTTGCTGATACTCTTCTGTGAGGGCCGATAAGAGAGAGACATCCTGACAAGCCTCGCCCTCTTTTTTAAGAGTTAAAAGACCTTTAAAAATTTCATCCGGCATAAGCTCTATGAGCTGTCTAAGCTCTTTTTTTGCAAGATTTACATAAAACAGATCGCTTGACGGGAGAGGGAGGCCTGCTTGATTTGCAAAATCACGAATCCACTCATCCACAGAATAAACAAGACCCTCAAAATCCTGATAAATTTGTTCTTGCTCCGCACCAACAAAAATTTCCTGCACTGGCGCGTAAATGAGCGATTGAGGATGAAGCTTCATCAACCGAAGGGTACATTCTAGATCTCTTTGATGAACTTCTACAAACGTCGCCTTCAAGCGGTTCGCCATATTCATCATTTGGATCCAATAACATTTTCCTATTTCAATAGCAGGAAGCTCATCTTGCGGAACCATGACATAATCTCTATAGACAACATCATCATCTATTTTCTGAAAAATCCAAGCAGAAAAACGCATAGTCTTCGCTGTTTCGGGTGAAATATAAAGCGTATCTCTTATTTCATCTATCTGATGAACACAGTCACTAATCTTAAACGAAGGATACTGTGCTGTTTCCAATTCTTCCGACGGAGAAAGTTCAACCGAAATTCTCGTGTTTACATTCTCAAAATACACCTCTAGAGCAGAAATATCCCAAATATCGCCAAGCACATTTTGGAATTTGGTCGGCCCGAAATAAGATACTCCAAACGTCGCCGCGCTAAATGCCGCCATCTCCCCCCTCCGATTAAAAATTTGACAGATCCTAGCTGAAGCAACAAAGATACGTCAAGCTTTTTACCGGGAAGAGGACTGAAAAAACTCTATTCTTCGGGAAGATATTTTTCCGGACTTTCAGAAAGAGGCTCCTTGCACCCTTCGCTGCATAAATTGTACTGTTTTCCTTCATGGACATGCGTGTCTTTCCCATTAACAGGATTTCCTGAAACGGGACATAACTGATTACCCACTTGCTTAGGTTGTTTATCTGCAGGCCGCATCCACATAAACCCAAACAACGCAACTAAAACAAGACCTAAAACAATCGCTATTTTCGATTTCATATCGCCTCTACTTAAAAATTTCTTCTTATTTTTTTATATACAACTTCCCTTATTTCCTGGGCATAAAAATCGACAGATACTTATTAAGGGGACAGGTCCCATCTCTAAAAGAAATAAAAAGAACCATTCTTATCTATTGCCGGAGCTTTAAAACGATCTCGATACAAAGGGATGATCTCACGCCGGCAAGTCCTTTTCAAAGAAAGCTTGGCCAGAAGAGGTTCATTTTGTCTCCGAGGTCCGAAAGGAATGTTGAGAGCTAGACGGCCTTGTCCAATCCATCTAAAAAAATGATCATAAGAGACATTCGCCTCCAAGCGAAGATAGGTTCCAAGATCTAAGGTAAAACGGGTCTCTGCGCCGAATGCCTGTTTACCGCGTCCATGCAGCCAATAAGGTCCTAAAGAAAAAGAGTAGGGCAAGATCCCTTCATCTCCATGAAAGGCCGCTTCTGCTTGCACAGAAGCTAAAGCAAACTCACGCTTGTGGGAAAATACAAGGACCCGATCTTGAATCCCCAAAAAAGCAGTGCCATAAGTGGCTTCCCTTTTTCCGACTGGAAGATAACCATTGAGCCGAAAATCCCATCTTCTTCCCAAAGATTCAAAAGCTAAAGAGATTTGGTTATAGCTAGCATGGCTTCGCCGAAAATCATAGTACGCATTGACGCCGTAAAGGCGCAGGTCATTTTGATAACGGACAGCAAGCCCGCTATTGATAGCGATTTTACCCTCATTAAAGACGTGACTGCGAACATCTGCTAAAAAAGTCCATTCACTATTTTTTTTCGGCCAGGCAAAAAATAAAGCTAACGAAGTATATCCCTCTCTATATCCTATTCCCTTCGGCGTAATGTGGCTTGCAATTGCCTGGTAAGGGCGAAAAGAGGTTTGGGCCCATAGCCCATACACTCCTAAAAACAAAAATGCTGCCAAAATTCGCACTAGGGAGCCGTTGCCTCTGCTTTTTTTCTCCCTATAAAACAGACTGTTTTTTGTGTATAGTCCTTCCGTAGTTTCTAGCGAATTAATTCATCCCAATATTTTTGCATCTTTTCGGACAGATATGGTTTTACTTTTGTCAAATCGTGTTTTTGTTTTGGTTTTTCTGTATCTACAAAGGCAAACTTCCCCCTTTTTGTGTAGGGAATATTGCCTGTTAAATAGATCGACCCATAGCCTTCTTTGAGGATCAAATAGAGTTCATCCAAGTGTTCTTGGGAAACAAGCGTTTTCCAAGCCTGAATGTTCATCTCGTAACTTTCCAGCTCCATGTCGACAGCCACCAAAACCGCCGGATGCCTCTCTCCATGAGAAAGAGGATAAAGCCATTTTTCCGGCACAATAAAATGGCGAATTTTGTGTTTTTGTATCCATCGGCGCAGCTTATCCGCCTCTACGCATCTGCGCAAAAGCCATTCGACGCCTAAAATCCCATCTCTAGGCTTCTTCTTTTCGCCATTGAAATACAGCTTGAATACATAGCCGGGAGCCTGAGGATGTCTTAAGACTGCAGGATGAAGAGGAACCGAGGAGAGGATTTGAAAACCAGCCCCGCGAAGCGTCTCTTCGCTATTCAACACATCAAAACTGCAAAAGACAGAGTCCAACCATCCCCGCAAAGGATGGTCTCTTGGAATCAAATAGGAAATAAAGAACTCTTCAAACCGTTCATTCCAATCATCGGCATGAAGAACTCCTGCAAAACAGCAAAAGAAGCAAACTAAAAAAAAACGGCCCACTATGTTACGGTTTGATCTCTACAGTCCAATAAGCCGCATCAGCGTGATCATCCGTAATCGCCCGCGTCGTCACCGCTTTGCCCATAAACCAAGAATGGCAAGTTGCTAATCTGGCCGGTACATAAGTAAGGAGATCTAAATACACGTGGCATTCCAAATACACTCTGTCGCCGTTTTTAATTTCGTAACCGAGGTAAGGATGATCAACGCTTTTAATCGTCCACCACTGACAAGGCTTATGCGTGTTTTTTGTGTAATAGCAATCTCCGATAAGAGAGGCGCTATCTAAAATATATTCATCGCAAAGCGACGGGTCGTTGAGTTTCAGCAAAACAAAAGATCCGTGAGTGATTTTACCCATGCCTGGGCAAAACTGAAGGGCGGCACGCTCTTTTTCAGAACCAACAGTGGCATAATGTTCCAGACAGCTGACTGTCAAATAATTTCCTTTTGGATCTTTCAAAGAGATCGAGTCTCCCATATTTACGGTTTGTCCTTGAGAAGGGGCAAAACCTGCTAGGGTGATCATCGGATCTATTCGAGGGACTAACTCTGTAATTACTGCTTCAAAAGTCGGAGCTGCAGAGACTCTAGCTCCCATATTCCATTGGGCCTGATCGATCTGTTTCCATTTGAGCAAAGTAGCAATCAAAGAAGTGTGATCAAAAGGATAAGATGAATCAGACCGAACCACCGTCTTTTCTTTGATTCGAGGAGAAATAAATAAAGCAGGGGTCCTCACTCCATATCGATCAAACGCAAATCCACATTGGTCGCAGCTATCCGGCGCTATAGAAGCAGGAGGAGAGATATGATCAAAAAGCCCCCCATGCTCATCGAAGAGGACGACAAATAACGTCTTATTCCAAGCTTCCGTGTTGGCAATGAGGCTCGTATAGATATTGGCCAGCAAATTTTCCGCAGTCCTCACATCTCCTGGAGGATGAAGGTCATTGCCTTGGATGCCAGCGAGAAATTTAAAGTTAGGGCAATTTTTCTGCAGCTGCTCTAAACGAACAGAATCGCTTATCGTCCATTGAGGTTCAATAAAACTAAAATGGGGCAGCTCTCCTTTTCTTGCCAGCTCATGAAAAACATCAAACCGTTGAAAATGCTGATCTACATCAGGAATACGGTTCATTGCCTGAAAAGTTTGAGGGCCTGTCAAAGGGCCAGGAAAAATTTCCGGAGTCATATCAGCCTGCCAAAAGATCGCCCAAGACGTATCGGGCGATTCAGCAGCCAGCCTGTTCCAAATCGTATCTGAACAAAAAGTACTTTTGCCAAGGCAGCCATTGACCGTTTGCCCTTCCGATGTGCCGCACGCCAAAAAGGCGCGGATGGGATTTGTTTGCGTCGGTACAGATGAAAACCAAAGATCGCTCACCGCATAAAGGCGGGCGAGCCCCTGAAGAACAGGAAGCTGCTGGGCTG
>DAINNB010000124.1:0-5024 GCA_036736085.1 Chlamydiales bacterium | reverse complement strand
GCGATGAAGCCGCTGACGCCGTTGAGGAACATTTGGATAGCGATGAGAGTAAGGATGAGGCCCATGAGCCTTTCGACGGCGAGGATGCCTCTCCAGCCGAGGATTCTTTCTAGTAGTGAGGAGCCGAGGAGGATGAGGAGAGACGCTGCCCAGGCGATGAGGATGGCTCCTAGCATGGCCCAATGGCTGGCCTCTTGTTTTGCGTAGATCATGACGGCGGCTAGGACTGCGGGGCCGGCGACGAGGGGGACGGCTAAGTGGACGATGAAAGGTTCTGGGGTGTGGGGGAGGCAGTTGATCGTTTCGCCGCTGTCGGGGAAGACCTTTTTTAAAGAGAGGAGAAAGAGGATGATGCCCCCGCCGATTTGGACGGTATCTTGGCTGACTTTTAGAAATTCCATGAGCCCTTCGCCGATGAAGGAGAAGAGGAGGATGATGCCGAGGGCGATGAGGAGTTCTCTGAAGATGATGACGCGTTGGCGGTGAGGGGCGATCCCTTTTAAGAAACTAATGTAAAAAGGGATGTTCCCCACCGAGTCCATTAAGAGGAAAAGAGAAAAAGCAATCGACCAAAGCGTCATGATTTTTCTTCGTTAAAAGTCGAGTCCGAAATTAAATTTCAGTCCCTGTAGACCAAAATCTTCTCCTAAACGATCCCATGCATAAGTGGCATTCTGCTTTGTATGCAAGGTTTCATTGTAAGCCCACCAGTATTGGAATTCATAGGCCAAACTAACAGAAAAACGGGTTCGGTCTCTAAACGCCATGTATTCCCAAGAAATCCCTGTGTCCATCGCTATGTTTGGCATAATATGGCGGATGTCCGAATCGAGATTTAAAGGGTTGCTTGGTGTTCCTCGGAACTGCTGAATGTCTGTTCCTACGTCATACCATCCGTAAAGGAGAGAACCGAGGAACGAGCCAAAAAAGCTCCAGTGGGAGTCGAAATGCCAACGTCCTTGCGTTCCGCCGATTAGCCCAATACCCCAAAAATCATTTGATGTTTTGTAATGGAAATCGGAAACGGCAGATCCTTCCCAAGTATAGTAATTGCGCACATCGATTTTAGCGCCGCGCACGCCCATGAATGGATGCATGGAAAACGTTTTGCGAAGGAAATAATTGCGGCCTACGTTGACATCGAGTACATTGAACTGAAAAGTTCCTTCAGCAGTCGCTTTAGTGTAATCCGTGTTGGCTGTAACGGCTTGGTTGGGATATAAAGCTCCGTTCGGCCCTTTCGGCTGATCTACGCTATTGCTTTGATCGGTGGTGAAACGGGTAAATGTAGACCAAAGATCTAGATCAGGATCATCGAATTGATAGCCGAGCGTAAAGCGATAGGCAAAGCGCCAATCGAGGTCCAAATAATGGAGCCTGTCGACCTTCACATTTGGATCGCTGCTGGGATTATTTTCGTACACATAATCGGTGCCGCCTTCAAAGAATTTCCAATAGATGGCTTCCCCTTGAAAATAAAGTCCCCAGGATGATTCCAAGTAGGGATATCCGCTCGCTGTGTTAGCTCCAAAATTGCCGTAGACGCTCTGCATACGGAGGTCTTCCATTTGGGCTTCCAATACATCGAGCCGGTGATCGATAGTAGTTGCCGTGATGGCAGCGGTAGAAAAAAGGAGAAAAGGAAGAATACGACGCATAAAAATACCCTTTAAAAGTCAAATGATGCATTGATGGTTAAACCATGAAGACCTAAATCGTCGCCTAAGCGCTTGAGAACGGTGGTGCTGGCCGATTCAGGCAAATAGCTGATGAGCTGGTTTTGTCTCCACCAGTATTGCATTTCATAAGCTACATTGATGGCGAAGTGGTAATGATCGCAGAAAGCGTTCATTTCCCAACCAAGGCCAATTGTTGCTTGCGCGGTGGGAACGATTTGATGGATTTTATCATGAAGATGGACCATTAAGACGCCGTCTTCGAGAGATTTTGCTGCCACTTCAAATTCTCCATAAAGCAAAGAGCCTCCGAACTGACCAAAGAAATTCCAGTTGCGGTCGATGAACCATTTGGGAGCGATGGCTACTTTAGGACCTATGCCCCAAAAATGGTTCTGTCCGGTTTGGCTGATCGTTCCCGGCACATCGCCCAAGGCAAATTTAGCAAACGAATGGACTCTTTGATCGATCCAAGTTGTCCTTAAAGCTGCGAGCGAAGTTAAAGCAAATTCGCTCGACAGAAAATAGCTTTTTTGAAGAGCGAGATCTCCGTCATAGAAATGGAGCCTTAAACTGCTTTTAGCAAACTCGCCGACATTTCCTGAAAAGAACTGATAAAAAAGAGGGACGACGTCTCCACCAGCGGGAGCTCCTACATGAGAATCGGCTTTGTCATAAAACCACGTGTAGTGCAGAGCCAAATCCCAGCTGTCATGAGATGTTCTGTAGCCGAATTCCGTGCGGTAGCCCCAGGCCCAATCAAAATTCAGCCAGTGAGAATTGCCTTGGAAATCGGGGCCTTGTGTAGAGGTTGAATAAGCGTAATCATTTCCTCCTTCGAATGCTTGCCAGAAGAGGAGATCGGCGGATGCGTATAAGTGGTAGCTGTCGAGCTGAGGTCTTGCGGAGGCGACTTTTGCTCCAAAAGTGTCGCGTACAGTGTCCGTGTACACCTCTTGCATTTGCTGTTCTAAAGTAGAAATGCGTCGATTTTGTCCTGATACGACGTCCAAGCCTTTCGACTGCTTCCGCAATGAAGCGACTTGTTCATTAGAAGCAGTTGATTCGCTCTCATAGGCAGCCTCATCAGCTCTTACAGCTCCCAGTGCAAGGGAGAACAAAGTTACAAGAAAATAAGTGGATTTTTCCATGGTCCTACCAAAATTCATAAGTCTCATTCATACCTCATTCGTCTTTTTAAAAGAAAGATTTTCTTAAAATTCCATTTCCGGTATCAAGGAGTATCAATGATTTGATCATGAGGTTTTTTTATGCGCTGGGTAGTAAGTTTAGCAACGGTCTCTACGTTGTGTGTTTTTTCACTTTGGGGAAACGCGGATGTAGAATCCCGCGTCTCTCTTTTGGAATGTAAAATGAAAGCGGCTCACGACGACATGTTTTACGATTGTCGCGGCGGCGCCCGCTTTGCATCAGGACGCCCATTTTTAAATAGCAATGGTTTTTGGGCGGTGGGAGATGTTTTGTATTGGACGTCGTATCAAGGAGGAACTGAAATTGCCTATTCCACTGAGACCGATCCAAGCGGACAGGTACCGAATAGAATTCGTTCGCAGCAGTTCGATTGGGATGTTGGCTATCGCCTTGGTTTAGGATGGGTCACTCCTCATGACAATATGGAGTTTTCTGTTCTCTTTACAAGAGTAGAACCTAATGGCGATTTCGGTATGAGAGTGCAAGATCCAAATGAGCTTGACGGTGTCATTATCCCTGGAATTGCAGGATTTAGCAGAGCGTCTGCTGATTGGAACCTCAAATATTCGACGCTTGATGTCGAATTTAGTCGATCTTATTTCCTTTCCCGCTATTTTTATCTGCGTCCTTATTTCGGTTCGCGAACTGCTTGGATACGTCAAGGTGCGCAACTTCAATTCACTGCTCCAGCTGAAGAGACCGTGCTCTCTCATCTGCGCAATGATTTTACAGGAAGTGGACTTCGCGTAGGATCGGACTCTAAATGGTTTTTCGCAAGACATTGGAATTTCTTCATGGGCGCTTCGGCTTCCGCTCTGTACGGAAAATATACTGTCGAAACAGGATCTAACCAGGTAATTACCTATGGGGCTGACATAGCAGCTTCTGTTTATCGGATGGCTGTTTCTGCTCAAACGCAAGTGGGCTTGGGCTGGGAAACGAATTTTTCTTGCGACAGCAATCAGATTGCGGTCAATGTTGGCTATGAGCTCAACTACTGGTGGAGACAAAATCAGCAGCCGAACTTGGAGAGCATTTCGGGGGTTGATAACGTTTATGGCGGTCGTCAATCTAAAGATCTTGGGTTCCATGGTTTAACTGTTGATATTCAACTGGCGTTCTAGTCCTTCCTTCGTTCCCGCAAAGAAGCACATTGTTTAATGTGCTTCTTTGCGGTGATTGTCCGTCATATCTTCTTCAGTATACAAGCCCTTCGTCTCCGTTTTGAGCTGTTTCCAGAGTTTTTTCATGAATGTTTTTTGCTGTGCATTCAGATTGTGGAGCGCTACAAAACAGTCACTATTTTTATAAAAGGCCGATTTAGTCCAGTTTGCTGATCCTGTCAGAAGAATTTTTTCATCGATCCAGAGAAACTTATGGTGCATGAGTTGGATTCCTTGACTGATGAAAATGGGCACCCTCTCTTTATGCATCTGCTGGATCCCTTTTGCGCTCGCTCCTAGGCCGCTATGCATGTCGATGATGACGTTGACATCAACACCTCTCCGATGGGCTGCGATCACTTCTTCGATCAAAGCAGGATGGGTATAAGTAAATAATGCAATTCGAATGGACCTTTGAGCGGCGCGAATTTTTTTTCGAAGATCAGACAAGGCGTGCCCCCGCGGATCGGGCAGCAGCCAGACCTCTAACTCTTGGCCTCCGATAGTGGCTTTTATATATCCTGAGTGATGAGGTGTTTTTTCTTCTAAAAATTGGGCTGTCTTTCGATTGACCAGTCCAATCATGAGGTTGTCATGCATCCTTAAAGAGGCTGTTGTCATATTGGCGGAACCAATGAAAATCACTTCATGATCGATCACCAAGATCTTTTGGTGCATCAAGCCGCGGCTTGTAATCGGATAGATTTTGGCATTTTCAAGAAGTAGATCGATGCGTGGAGAGCCTTTCGGGTCGTAATAGACGTTTACGTCAATGCCTTGCTTGGCCTTTTGAGCGATCGCTGATAAAATCGGACCATCGCTGAGCCCGAACATCACTAAATGAATGGACTCTTTAGCTTGATTGATCGCTTCGAGGAGGGTGAGCCGCAAATCTCTTTGGCATTGGTTAGAATAAAGGTGAGGAGGGGTGTTGTATTTGGGTAGGTGAGGGGAGAGTGAATCGAAAATAATA
>DAINNB010000123.1:0-5099 GCA_036736085.1 Chlamydiales bacterium | reverse complement strand
TTTCCTGCTTTTCTGAATCAACATGACGAGCCTTCATCTCTTTCAACAACTCTTCTTCACCTATACTTACCACAGCTCTACCTGATGAACGAGAAGAACTCGATCCTTCTGAGGATGGTGTCAAAGGACGAAATATTTCAACTCTCCTTTCAATTTCATTTTGGAGTCGCTCTAGCATCTCTCCTTTTATCTTCATTTCTTGTAAAATGTCTCTATGTTTTTGAAGAAATTGAACTTTGTAGGAAAGATCTGAAATCCCCTTGTTGATAATCAAATAGATTTTCAATTCCAATACTCGCAATTTTCCAAGCTCATTTAAAAGAAAATCTACATCCCTTAATTCTTGTTCTGATGCACCTAATTCCTCAAAATACCTATGTTTTTCTCTACATTCCCTCAATAGGCTCTCTTCTAAACGCTGAACCTGAGATTTATTTTCCTTATCTAAAGAATTCATCAAACGAGCGGAAACCTTCTCATCAATTTTATTTGATGGCGGTGGTGATGACAATGATGATGATGATGATAGCGATCGTAACGATGGTAACGGTGGCATATGCTTATCAACAAAATCAATCGCTCTAGCAAAGAGAGTGTTAGGATCTCGCGGAAGATCTGATTTTAACTTATTAAATTCTTTTTCTTTTTCATCTAAATCTCGTTTTGCTGTGCGTAATTTATTTTTTAGACCTAGTAAGTTTTCATCTATTGAGTTGGCATTCGGATTTTGAATAATATACAATTCTAATCCCTTTTCAGCTTCCAAGACCTCTTGTTTTTGTTGATACACCTCTTTCAAAGCTCGATAAAGTTCCATTGCTAATGAATCTGTACATTTTCTATTTTCTATCAATGCTTCAAGCTCATTTCGACTCTTTTCTTCATACTTATTTAAGAGGAGTTCTTTTTCCTTAAATTCAAGATTTTTTAATTTAATTTCATTTTCTATTTTTCTATCTATATATTCTTCATTTAACTGTTCTGTTTTCTTTTTACGCTCTAACTCTGCTTCTCTCAATCCTTGAATGGAAGGGTCCTCTTCACCTTTTTCTCCATCACCATTTTCTATTCTCTCTCGCTGCTCCCTATATTCAAGATCTATATTTTCCCGCTCAAATTTCAATTTCAACTTCTCAAGCTCCAAATCAGCTTGTTCATTAGATATACCTCGATTCACTTGTTCTCGAATCATTTCATTTCTTTCTCTTGAATGCGCATCTTTTAACTGGGCTGACGACATCTGAGATCTATTTTCTTGCGTATTATTGTTTCCAGATCCCTGTTGAGCGACTAAACTAGCCTGGGCCAAGGAAAATTCGCCTAAAAAGTGCAGAGCAAAAGGAATAGCTATCGTTGCGGCGGCGTAAAGGACCATAGCAGGAATTACAACCATCCAGGCGCCCGATAAAGCCACAGCCAAAACAAAACCTACGACCACCAATACTGCGAGGACCACGCAAGTCACTTTCAAGGCAAGTACGACATTGTCAAGATTCGGATTTTCTTCCGTAGTGGAGTCAGGATTTAATTGAGCAGGTGAAGATCCTAAAGAAGCAATATTGCCTGACATGAGCGACAAACCTTTGTTATTTCATTTAATTAAATTAATATAACTTAATTATATCAAATAACGATTAAAATTTCAACATAAATGAAATAATACAGATATTGTAACTACATAATAATAAGCAAGTTGCAAAGCACTGCTCAAAGACAATATACTTCAACAAAAAAAACATAACCAATTCTTAATCAAAGCGATAAGCCCCCTCGTCCAAACTAAAACCCTCGCCTCTTTTCGGCAAACACACCACACCTATCCCTAAACTCTCAATTCAACACCAACCCAAAAACAAAAGGGTTTCCAAAGGGCGCCAGCCCTTTGGTAGGTTCTTAAGGACGAAGTCCTTAAAAAAAGCTTTCTCCCCAAAACTTCTATCCTCCCTCAGAAAAACCGCTCCACATTTAGGGGTAGACTACTAATAGCAAGTTTGATAACCTTCGAAGGTTGTAGGAATTAGGACAGCAATGGATAAGCGCTCGATTTTATTTGTTCTCTGCGTAACGCTAGCTTTTTTTGGCGTGCATACGTGGTTTGGCGATCAGCAAAGCAAAAACCTCCAGCTTCATGAGGCGAAACGGGCTCAGGAGAAGGTCTCTTTTGAAAAGGAGCCTCAGACTCGTCTTATGGCGCAAAATGGCGGCGTTTTGGAATATGTTGATGGACCGGAGGAGTTTTATGTGCTGGAAAACGAGTATCAACAGCTTGTTTTCTCTACACGCGGGGGGAGCTTGGCGGAGATCAACCTTCCATTCGCCTCAAAAAACAGATCGGGCAGTATCGTTAAAGAGATCGATATCGATAGACTGATCGAAAAGCAATCGCCTCAAAACGCTAGATTTCCCTTGAGACCGTATCAGGTCTATGAAGAGGGCGCGAGAGTAGAGAAAGAAGAGGGCGTTTTAGGCGGCTATTATCCCTTGCTCAGAAGAACGCAGCTCAATGCGGACGGAAGTATTAAACATCGCGTCGGACCTGAACATTATGCATTAAATATTGTGGGAGAAAATCCTGCGATCGCACAAATGCTTTATCGAGTGACCCGGTTTGAAAAAGATACGATCGAATTTACAGCGTCATTCGGCTCTACGCAGATTGTCAAGACGTATACACTTGCGATGGAGAGAAACGGCCCTTATTGCTTTCACCTCGATATCCAAGTCCATGGCGATGCAAGCGGTTTGTGGCTAAGTTCAGGCGTTCCCGATGTAGAACTGGTCGGAGGCTCTTATAGCCCGCTTTTAAAGATCCAGATGACGACGGCGAGAGGTTCGGACGTAGAAGAGCTGAGCCTTCCTAAAAAAGGACCTACGATGGTCAGTTCCGTGGCTCCTAACTGGATCAGCAACTCAAACGGGTTTTTAGGGCTGATCATGGATCCGATCCAAGAGACGAGCGCAGGTTATCAGTTGAAGTCTGTACCAGGCAAAGACGCAGTGACCCGCCTTTCTCTGATCGATGCCAAATACAACCTTTATCCTGCCGAAAACTATCCAGGCTATAGCACCTTTTTACCGCTTAAAAACCAAAACGTCCCCTTCCGCATTTTTGCAGGACCTTTTGATGATAAACTGCTGAAAACGTTAGATGAGCTTTATGACGAACCTCTTGAAGGCTATAACCCCGACTATGCATCGGCGCAAAGCATCCAAGGATGGTTCTCGTTTATTTCGCAGCCCTTTGCCAAATTTTTGTTTTTCTTGATGCAGCTATTTTATTTCATGACCCACTCTTGGGCGATTTCAATCGTGCTCTTGACCATTGCGCTTCGAGTCATGATGTACCCGCTCAATAACTGGTCGATCAAATCGACCATCCGGATGCAAGAAATCGCGCCAAAGATCAAAAATATCCAAGAAAAATACAAAAAAGATCCCAAAAAAGCGCAAATGGAAACGGTCCTTTTGTATAAGCAAGAAGGGATCAATCCTTTGTCAGGATGCCTCCCTCTTTTGCTCCAAATGCCCTTTTTGATGGGGATGTTCTACCTACTTAAGTCGAGCTTTCCTTTGAGAGGCGCCATGTTCATTCCAGGGTGGATCGACGATTTGGCAGCTCCGGACGTTCTTTTTAGCTGGGATGTGCCGATTTGGTTTATTGGCAATGAATTCCACTTGCTGCCTGTACTTATGGCAGGAGTCATGTTCGTTCAACAAAGAATGAGTGCATAATGGCCCGACGATCCAAAACAAGTAACGGATGCACAAAGACAGCAAAGGATGATGGGCAATGTGATGTCTCTTGTTTTTGCCTTTATGTTTTATAATTTCCCATCGGGTTTGAACATCTATTTTATGCTTTCCACCTTGCTCGGCATATGGCAGCAAAACTGGATGACAAAAAACATGCAAAAGAAATAACCCTATGCTGGCGTGGGACTCGTTTCTAACCCAGCTTGAACAGCAGCTCGGCCCCCAGGTTGTCAATCAGTGGGTCAAATCTCTACGCGTCATCGGGTTCGATGCAGCTAACCTCTATTTAGAGGCCGAAAACACCTTTCAAATCAACTGGTTTGAAGAGCATATTCGGCCTCGATTAAACAAAAATTTCGTCAATAACAACTTAAGGCCCATTGCAGTCCATCTTCAGATCAAAAGTGAAAAAAAAGAGGAAACCTACTCCTCGGCGGTCCGTTCAAACGCTTATGAGATCAAACCAGATCCCCTTGAAGCGGAATTCACCTTCGAACATTTTTTTTCTTCACAGCATAATCTTATCCCTTATGAGCTGCTCAAAGAACTTGACTCCCCTTCTTTAGCTTTAGGGACATTTAACCCTCTTTTCATCTACGGTCCAGAGCAAAGCGGCAAAACGCATCTTCTCATGGCAGCAGCGCATGCTTTGCAGCCCAAGAAAAAAGTATTTTTTGTAAGGGCAGAAACATTTACTGAACATGTCGTGCAGGCGATCCGTTTGGGGACGATGCAAAATTTTCGACAAACGTATCGAGATATCGATGTATTGATCGTCGATGACGTGCATATTTTTGCCAAAAAAAATGCGACACAAGAAGAGTTCTTTCACACGTTCAATACACTTCACACTTCGGGAAAACAAATCATTTTAAGCGCCAACGCTGCTCCCTCTTTACTTACCGATATCGAACCTCGCTTGATCAGCCGGTTTGAGTGGGGCCTTTCTGCAAGCCTTGAGCCATCGCCGCAAAAAAAAGAGATTTTAGAGAGAAAAGCGCAGCTTTGGAAACTGAACTTGCATCCAGCGACCTTTGATTTTTTACTCAAAGAGATTCCTCCCCAAGCAATTAAAGCGCTGCAAGCTCTAGCTTTGAGAGCAGATCATGTCCACATCGACCCTGTGCTTGCACGCAAATACCTCAAAGATTTTCTATCCCGAGAAGAAGAGCTGCTTCTCAAACCGGAACATATCATCCAACAGATCGCAACCCACTTTGGCATCAAACCAGAAGATCTTTTAAGTAAATCCCAGACAAGAGAGTTCGCTCTTCCAAGACAGATAGCCATGTACGCTTGCAGAGAGAAACTGAAAATGCCGTATCAAGCAATTGGAGAGCTATTTG
>DAINNB010000122.1:0-5234 GCA_036736085.1 Chlamydiales bacterium | reverse complement strand
CGGACATGCTATTAAACCAGCTATCTACATCGAAAAAGCCCAAGATTTTGTCACATGTAAAAGCTGGGTCAAGAAACAGTGGGATCAAACAAGGTCGTTCGTTAAAAAGCATAAAAAAGCGATCATTATTGGTGCAATTATTGTGGTAGCTGTAGCCGTTGTAGTTGTAACCGCTGTGGCCATTTCTTCTTCTGCTGCTGCTAGCGCAGCTGCCGCAGCGGCTGGTGGAGCTGTGGCAGGAATGGAAGATTCAACAAGCGCACCTACTGCACCTTCTAGCTCAACACATGAAAGAATGAGTCATTCAGAACCAAAGGAAATATCATCTAATCAATCACTAGCTTCTTCATTACAAACCCAAGTATTGGAATTTAAAGAAACAATTGCGCAGGAGCAATTTGCTGCCGTTTCCAAATCAAGTGGTATTTCCATGGAAGAAAACGGCAGGATTATTGGCTCTCTTTTTGCACATAAAACAGTAGATGGTCTGTCCAATAATTTTGCCCAAAACCCAACATTTGCAAGTGAATTGAAAGATTTTGGGTTTAATTCACAATATCCAACCCCAGGATGGTTACAAACTTACCCAGACACCTCTACAATCATGCTACACCCTTCAACGGACTTGGCCTTTTCTACGGATTACACAACCTCTTATGCAGGAAATTTCGGTGATTTGAATGCTATGTCCTATCAAGTTAGAGGCAATCTGGCATTAAACTCCCAGTGCTATACTCAAGCAGTGCAAGATTTTGGAAATGCAATCTCGCTCGATTCAAGCAACCCAACTTTGTACTTGGAAAGAGGAATCGCCAATTATGAATTGGGAAATTATGAGCAATCGATTGCTGATTACAATCAATTTGTCGAGAAAAAAGCAGAACCTTTCTCAGTAACAGATTTTAGTTTAGGTTTTACTAAAGGAGTTCCAAAAGGCGCTTACGAATCAGGCAAAGGAGCTCTCTTGTTTCTTTCCGAGTTTGTCACTCATCCAGTGCAGACTTCTAGGCAAGTAGTCGACTCAATCAACCAACTGGCCATTTTAGTTAAAAATGATGAGTTTGGTATTATAGCAGAAGCTCTTTCTCCAGAGCTACACCAACTTATAACCCAGTGAGATACACTCCCTTCTGAAATAAGAGGAGAGTTAGCGGGATACGCTGTAGGTAAACTAGGAACTGATCTTCTCGCTCCTGGTGCAGCAGCCAAAGTTGCTGGTAAAAGTGTGAACAGCGCAAAAGAATTGGTTTCAGCTTGTAAAAACCTCCAACTTGCCCAAGAGACTCTTGTTCTAGAAACAGCTGCTGGCATTGGCATTCCTGCTAAAGTTTCCGAAATAGTCGAAATGGGAAAGAAAACAGTAAATCTTGGTGAAGAGCTTGGGTTTACTGCTCAAGAGATTGGTCAGCTACAAAAAGCCGGGAAACTAGAAACCGCGGTTTCCAACGCTTGCGAACATTTAACACCTTCTGGGAAAAAATCTTTTGAGTTATTTGATAAGGCACAGGAGTTTTTAAAACCATACAAAGAGTTTATGCCAGAGTCTCAGGCTAGGGAGCTTATTCATCAAACATGCATTAAAACTTTACCCAGACCAAAAGGCATCCCAGAAAATTTTAAAATCAGAGTTTCTGATAGAGGAGCAGGAATGGAATATGTGCATCCAACCAACAATCATCTTCGAATAAGAGTTATGCCAGGAAAACCTCACAGCCCATTTCCTCATCAGCAAAAACCATACGTTATTCAAATGAAAGAAGGAAAAGCCCTTGATAAATTTGGAAATCCTGTTGCTAAAAACGCTCCAGAGGCTCATATTCCACTAGATGAATTTATTTACAGAAATTGATAGATTTTATGCTAACAAATAAAGCAAAAATACAAATATTAACAAGCGTTTTAGAAACCATTAATAATATTTCTGACAAGAAATATCAAAAAAAGATCTGGATTCACGGAGAAGGCCCGGAAGTTGATGATTTTGACGAAACCTGCTGCAATTTTTTTGGCGATGGAGATCCTCTGTTAGAAAATTATAAAGATTTTGGATTGACGGAATTCCAATATCTTGTACTAAAAAAATTCAGAAATAATTTCAGATCTTTTTAAGATAAGCATTATCACCCTTCTGAGTTTATTGACACCCCCGAATGGAACGAGATTATTAAAATAGCCAAAGAGGTATTAAAAGCTTTCAATTACGAAGGACAGAAAACCAAGCATTAAAATAGGCAACACTTCTTTAAAGAGTGACTAAAAATAAAATTTGCTATTCATCCCCAATTCAGGTAGAGGGGAAGAATATGCGTATTATCCACATTGCCGCTGAATTCGCCCCCATCGCCAAAGCCGGAGGCCTCGGAGAGGTCGTCACAGGCCTTTGCAGGCAGCTTTCTCTCCAGCACGAGGAAGTGGAGATCATCATCCCCAAATACGGCTTCATCCCTGATCATCTTTTACAGAATTTGACCAAAGAAAAATTTGAATTTCCTTGTCTCGAGGCATCTAGGTTCCATGCGAACACGATGTGGTCCGCCAAAGTGGAAAATTGCCAGCTTCATCTTTTAGAGACCGACCATCCCAGCGGATATTTCCAGCGCCCACAAATTTACGGCTATCCTGACGATCTGGCCAAGTTCCTCTATTTCTCAAAGGCTGCCCTTGAGTATTTAAAGCTCAGAGGGGAGAAAATCGACATTTTACATCTTCATGAATGGCATACAGCCCTTTGCGCTCCCCTCGTCAAAGAAGAAATGGCGCAGCAGCTCCAAGTCCGCTCCGTCATCTTTACGATCCACAATCTAGAGTATCAAGGCAAGTGCGTCCCGAAAGATTTGGACTCCCTCGGCATCCCTGGGAAAAAATATCTACAGCCCAGCCGCCTACTAGATAACGTCCATGCGGACACGTTAAATTTACTGAAAGGGGCCATTGTCTATTCCGACGCCATCACCACCGTCTCCCCCACTTACGCCCAAGAAATCCTCACCCCTCACTTCGGATGCCATCTTCAACAGACCCTTTTGCAAAACAAACAAAAGCTGCAAGGCATTTTAAACGGGATCGATCAAAAATTGTGGGACCCGAGCAAAGACCCTTCCATCAAAGCCCATTTCTCAGCAGACGACTCTTTAATGCAAATAGAGCAAGCCAAAACCGCCAATAAAATGGTCCTAGCGAAGAAGTTCGGCCTCGATATGGCCAAACGTCCTTGGATAGGAGCGGTCACTCGGCTAGTGCCTCAAAAAGGGCCTGAGCTCCTGGAAGAGGCCCTTCATTACACCATCCAATCCGAAGGGGTGTTTCTGCTGCTAGGCTCCTCTCCTATCGACTCGATCCAAGAGCATTTTGAAGCACTTAAAAAACGTTACAAAGACCATCCGCAAGTGTTGATCCAGCTTGACTACGACGAACCTCTCGCCCACCAAATTTATGCAGCGTTAGATTTCACACTGATCCCTTCCCACTTCGAGCCTTGCGGCCTCACACAGCTCATCTCCATGCGCTACGGCACGATCCCGATCGTCCGCTCCACTGGAGGCCTTAAAGACACTGTACTTGACTATGACGACTACAAAGTACCCAACGCATCACGCAATGGATTTACTTTTTCCAATCCCAAAGAACTGCAAGCCGTCTTGCAAAGAGCTTTCGCCCTACAAAAAAAGGATCTCGACTCTTTTCATTCTCTCATGAAAAGGGCCATGCAAAGAGACAGCAGCTGGAAAAAACCGGCAGCAGCGTACAGGCAGCTTTATCTCACTCACGTACCCGAAGCAAGACAGCCTCTCTATTCCATTTAATGCCAATTTTTTTTCCAATCTTCGTACTCCGCTGGACGCAAACGATAACGGGCCAAATTGCCTTCATGAAGAGAGAGCAGCTCTCTTTCTACTAATTCAATAAATCGAGCCCGATCAAAACTTTCAATTTTTTCAAAAGCCCATTTGCGAATAAAGGCAAGAGCGCCCATTTGATCTAATCGTCCACGGACAACATCTCCCACGATCTGATATAAAACCTCTCGATAGCGAAAACGGAAAGGGTCCGGTTCTCCTAAAACTTTCCGAGCTGTAGAATAAAGCTCGCAAGACTTCTCATAGGCCCACACAAATACATCTCTCATAAGGTCCACTCGGTTCAACTCATAAATCCCCAATAATCCGTGAATATACGTCTCTTCAGGAACAGCAGAAAAAGAGAGAGGACAAAGATTTTTTTGGATCAAAGGAATGTTCGCCGCTAACCTTGACGTACGCTTATTTACATCATCGAAAGGCTGCAAATATGGAAGTTGCACCATCAAAAAAAAAGCTTGCTCAAACGGATCTTCTATCTGCCCTGCTTTTTCTAAAATAAGATGAAAACACTCTTCAATTACTTGCGGGATCGAAGGGGGAAGATAAACGGATTTGGCAATGGCGACAGGGATCGAACGCAAACGTCCGCTTGCAGACGGATCGGAGAGCAAGTTATCCGATAAAAGAGTATGCAAGTTCAAGATCGTATAGCGATTGATGCCGATTTCACGGGCTGAATGGATCAAAAACTCAATCGCCTCTTTGTGATTGACGATCATTTGCGTTTCGTGAAGATCTTTCCCTTCAGCCACCACCCCTTTTTCCAAAAGCCTCTCGGTCTCTAAAAGAGAATAAGTATTCCCCTCAAGCCGGCTCGAATTCCATGAAAGGTCGATCAACAATCGGTGAAAAATTTTCCTAGCATAAGTGCCTGCCGGATGATTTCCATCTTGAGATCCCCCTAAATGAAATAAGTGCTGTCTTAGTTTTAATGACAAATAAGCATCTATATTAGGCCGGTAGCTTTGCAAAAAGTCTCTCTGATAAGAAACCGAGCGCCTAAATTGAACGGGTTGAATCAGTTGAAGCCGGATTTTTTCCGATTCAGATGTAAGAGGAATCAAAATATCCAGCTTTTGCGATGCCTCGCCGGAATTTTCTGATAATTTATAACGTCTGGCCCGAGTCTCTCCTACGACAATAAGCCGCCCTTCTTTCACTAAAGAAGCGAGATGCCTCTGGACCGTGCGGCGGGACGCCGGAGGGCTTAACCCCAGTAAAATTTCTTCGAGAGAGGCCCCCCCAGGAAAACGGCCGATAAGATCAAGGAGAGCTTGAAAACGAGCTGGTGACATAAGCCTTTTGCGCCATTTTCTTCTTAGTCTATATCACAAAAGCCTTTTTGCGCCACTTTTTGGCGCTAAACGGCCGTTT
>DAINNB010000121.1:0-5285 GCA_036736085.1 Chlamydiales bacterium | reverse complement strand
CGAAGCGTATCAGAGAGCTCGAGAAAATTGGCTAATTTTTCACAATGGGTAATATTTTCATTTTGAATTTTTCTCCAAAGAGGGGGGCAGCGATATGTCATGCCCGCGCTATTTAATGAGACTTCGCGAGATTGTCAACTTTTAGAAGCTGATGCAAGGCCGCTTTTTTATCTCCGAGAGGTTTTTTCAGAGTAGATTCGCGGGTGATGTCAGCTCCCAAAGAAGTGAGTTTTTGGACCAGATCTTCGTAGCCTCGATCGAGGTATTCCACATTCGAGATCTGACTGGTGTCAGAGGAGAGGAGAGCTGCCATGACGTAGGCGAAACCAGCTCTTAGATCGGGGATGCAAAATGAGTGGCCCTTGAGAACAGTAGGTCCTTTGACGACGAGGCTGTGGTGATGATTGCTTGAAGCGAACCGACACTGCTTTCCTCCGAGGCATTGCGTAAATAGTTCGATGTCGGCGCCCATCTCTTTGAGCATGTGAGTGTAACCGAACCGATTTTCGTAGACGGTTTCGTGGATCACAGATGCTCCGCGAGCTTGCGTTAAAAGAACTACGAAGGGTTGTTGCCAATCGGTCATGAACCCGGGGTGCACATCAGTTTCTAAGTGAAGGCCTCCCTTGAGCTCGTTTTCGTAGAAAAATTCAATCCCATTTTGCTTGATGGTAAAGCAGCCGCCGATTTCTCTGAGCTTATTGAGAAAAGCGATCATGTGCAAATGCTCTGCTCCTTCAACAAAGACGCGCCCCTTTGTGCTGACAGCCGCCATGGCGTAAGAAGCCACCTCATTGCGGTCTGCAAGGACTGTATGCTCTACTTCTTGGAATTGGTGCGTTTGTTGGATCGAGATGGTCCTGTCCACATCGACCATGATGTTGGCCCCCAATTTTTGAAGGAACAAGATGAGATCAATGATTTCGGGCTCTATCGCTGCATTTTTGATCAGCGTTGTGCCTTTTGCTCTTATCGCAGCCAAGATTGTATTTTCTGTCGCGCCCACTGAAGGGTAGTCGAGAGAGATCACGGCTCCTTTTAAGCCTTGGTGCGCTTGCGCCAAATAGGCCCCCTCTTTTTTCATTTCTCTATATTCGATGCGGGCGCCGAGCTTTTGCAGCGCATGAATATGCAGGTCTACGGGACGCGAGCCGATGAGATCTCCCCCAATCGTAGGCACGATAATGTCTTCATCCGTTCTGCCTAAAAGGGCTCCGATCATTAAAATGGGGATTCGGTTTGATCCAGAATATTTTTGGGGAACGTAGGATGTTTTTAATTCGCGGGTGATGATATGCAACGTTTTTTCTTTTCGGTCCCACTGGATTTCAGATCCGATCTCTTTACAGAGATTGACTGTGATCTCCACATCCAAAATATTCGGGACGTTGTAGAATGTACAAGCTTTATCTGAAAGCAGCGAGGCGACAAGGAGTTTGGTCATGGCATTTTTTGCGCCGGCCGCTTTGATATGTCCTTGAAGAGGAACGCCGCCTTTAATACTTAATATGTCCATATTTACTCCCATTGATTTCGCCTGTCTACGCAGCTGAGATCATATAGCAAGGGCCATATATAACCAAATATTGATCATCACTTTTGATGAAGTTCTGCATTTTTTTGTTGCATCTGCTATAATCGGTAGAAATATATTGAGATCGAGAGAGTATGTCGTTGAAAAATTTCCCCCTGTTTCGCACTGGGATTGGACAAGATAGCCATCGCTTTCTTCCTGCCGATTCTTCAAAACCTTGCATGATCGGCGGCATTATTTTTGAAGGAGTTCCTGGGCTAGACGCCGATTCCGATGGGGATGTTGTATACCACGCCCTTTGCAATGCGATCTCTTCTCTGACAGGAGCGCCCATTCTTGGTCGAATAGCGGTCGAGCTTTGCCGAAAAGATGGTATCACCGATTCTCAAGTCTACTTAGAAAAAGCCCTACAAACCCTGCAAGGCCAAAAAATTGTCCATATCGCCTTCACTATCGAGGGCAAAAGGCCTAGGCTTCAAGAAAAAATCGACCAGGTCAAAAGAAAGGTCGCTTCCGTCTGCTCTCTTCATGAAAAACAAGTCGGCCTCACTGTGACCTCTGGCGATGGCCTTACAGATTTTGGCTGTGGAGAGGGGCTTCAATGCTTTTGCGTTTTAACAACTGTTGAGGCAATGGCGCTGCCCGATCAGATCGGGCACATCGACAAGAAATAGGTCTTTTAATCGATACAAGCGTAGGGAAGAGAGCGGATGAGGACAAGGAGTTCTTCGGCTTTTGCCTTGTTACCGGAATTCTCAAGCGCTTGCTGAATAGGAGCAAGGGCTCTTCTTTTGCCATAATCATTCGACATTCTATTTGCCACTTCAAGAGCTTCATCGATGCGTCCGATCTCTACTAATTTTTTAGAAGTGCATTCAAAAGTTAAAGATCGGCTTAGTTCATCGGAGATCATATAGGCCACTTCGGTAGATTTTTCAGCTTCGCCCATTTCTGCTAATGTTTTAGAAATAGTAGAAAGGATAGGCTCTTTGCTTAGTTGATTAGAAGCAGCCCCTGCAATTTCCAGAGCTTCATTTATTTGACCGATTTTTACTTTAACTCTGCAAATGGAAGAAAGGGCTTTTGAGAGGAAGTGCCCGTGTAGATGTGTTCGAGCGAAAAGAAGAGCTCGGTCAAAATGCCTTCTATTCGCGAGCTCTCTGCAAATATCGACAAACGCAATCATTCGACGATACTCTGAATCGATCGCCTCGGCAGCTCGGCAAGCTTCTTGTAAACGTTCCTCTTTTAGGAATACATCATAAGATTCAGCGGCAGCTGGGTTCTGAGGCATTTCTTGACTTAAGTCAACGGGCTTTTTTTCTTCTGGTTTTCTGGTTTCATTTAGAGAAGGCCAGTTCACAGATCTTAGATAAGAGGTTTCTATGCTCATTGTTTTTCCTTGCTAAGAGGGTACGAGAGGATGTTCAAAATAGACTCCCAAATTCGCTAGGGAAAGGGAGGGACCAGATTATGGACTCTATTTCTTTTGCTTTCGCGCTCTCTCCATTTTTTTCTAAAGCGCTTTGAATCGGTATAAGAGCCCTTCTTTTGGCACAATCATTAGAAATTCTATTGGCGGCTTCAAGAGCTTGATCGATAGCTCCAAGTTTTACCAATTCTTTTGCGTTGTGTTCAAAGGTTAAAGATCTGTCAATCTCATCGAAGATCATGCAGGCTACTTCGGTGGATCTCACTGCGTTGCCGCTTTCCACCAATCCTTTAGAAATGGCGGAAAGAAGGTCTTGCTTGTATTGTTCATCAACAATCGTTCCTGCAATATTAAAGGCTTCATCGACACAACCTGCTTTTGCTTTGGCTTGACAAAGAGACGAAAGAGCCTCTTTCAAATCGTATCCGCTAAGGTGAGTTTGGGCTAGCTGAAGGGATTGATCAAGTCTTCCTGCATTTGTCAATGCTTTGCAAATATTTTTATAAGCCCATTCGTTCGATAAATAAGAGGAAGAGTTGATGTTTGCAAATTCAATGGCTCGGTCTATTTCACCCATGGCCAGTAATTCATTGCAAATGGTGTTATAGCTCGGCGCTGGATACTCTTTGCGAGCTATTTCCATTGCTTTGTCTATATGACCCCTTTGCGTTAGCGCTTTGCAAATATCGACGAGAGCGTTTGTTCGACGATAAATTACAGCAATTTCTTCGGCCGCTTGTAGAGCTTCTTCAAAAAGCCCCTCTTTTAGTAATGCATCGTATGTTGCGGCAGAGCAAAGTTTTTGAGATATTTTTGGGCTTAGGGCATTGTGCTCATTTTCTTTCACGTCTTTAGATTCTTTCAGAGTAGGCCAATTTACAGATGTTGGATAGGATTTTTCTATGCTCATAAGACTTTCTCCTTAAAGGTCTAAAGAAGGAAAAAATTTTATTACATCAACGCATTTTTTGTAAGTTTTTTTTTGAGACGGCTGGGTTATGCCGCTTGGGACTCAAGAATCGGCCTTTAGACTGTTTCTTGAGCCCCGAGCGGCATAACCTAATTGTTTTAGACAGCGGGTTTCGCTAAACCCTTGAGAGGAGAGAGAGAACCCTTAGCCTTTACATTTGGATAGGTTGGATAGGGTCGATATCATCGGCAGGCAGGTATTGAGGAGAAAAGGCGCGTCCTCTTTGGGGCGCTTCGGCATTTAAAGTAAGACACATCATTGTTGAAAATATGAGTATCTGCAAGGGAACATTCATGTCGGAAAATGTTTTTGTCTGACCTTCAGGGGTGCTAAAGATCAACATAAAAACAGATGAAATAATGCCGGCCAGGCAAATGCAGTTAAGTATTTTAAAAATTAGATGTCTTTCTGATAAGGTTGAGGTTAATTTGTCTTTTAGTTCGTCTTTGATTTCATTCGGAACAATCTCCATAATATTTTTTTCGCTTAGATAAGTTTTGCATGCCGAATAAAATGGGCATCGTACGAGCCCTCCCTTGCTAACTCTTCCCTCTAGTTTTTCGTGTGCCAACCATGAAATTAGGCATCGAGAATCATAGCCGTGAGGCATTCCATGCGTTAAAATGGGGGGTTCAGGATTCTCATCGCGACACATTACGCAAGTAAAGACTTTAGGGGAAACTTTTAAATCAGCTGCCATAAATAACCTGTTATTAATTTATTTGATTATATTATAACTAACCTAATTATTAACTTAAACATTTTTTTTATCTTATAGATGCATTGATTTTATAAGTGACTGATATTTAGTTGTCTTGCTTAAATTGATGTATATTTTTTTATTGAAATATTATTTAATATTTTTATTTTAATTTGTGTGTAAAATTAAATTTTACGTCGATTTAGTGAACTTTAATTTAGTAAGTAACTTTTTTTGTCAAAACCAGATTCTTCGGGAGGATCCTAATAGATCAAAATAAATAGGTTTCCAAAGGACGACAGTCCTTTGGTGGGGTTTGGGGCGAAGCCCCAGGAACTAACTAATAGACGTCCAGCAAATAGCGCTTTTCTTTGCGCAGGCGCTTGAGATACAAGCGGGCGTCTTCTAGGGAGAGGGAGCCGTATTTTGCTGCGATGTGTTCTAAGGTTAAGTCGACATCTTTGGCCATTTGCGTTGCATCGCCGCAGACGTAGAGGAAGGCGCCTTGTTGGAGCCAGTCCCAAATCGAGGCGCCGTTTTCCTGGAGTTTGTGTTGCACGTAGATTTTTTCGGCTTGGTCCCGGGAAAAGGCAGTGTCTAGTCGGATAAAGGTTTTGCGGGCGAGATCTGTGAAAAAAGGCTCGTAGTA
>DAINNB010000120.1:0-5306 GCA_036736085.1 Chlamydiales bacterium | reverse complement strand
AACCATATTTTCTTTATTTTATATTATATACCCAAAACCAATCGAAACAAAATATACCATCGAACAACTTACAAGCATAAAACTACCCTGCCTAAGCGCCGAACAAATAAAAGAGCGCCTTTCATTAGAAAAATGTTTCAACGAAGTAAAAATAACTACAAATGATAATTTTTACGAAAACACGGAAAAAAACCTAAAAAAATACACAAATACTCAACACCGAAATGTTAAAGTCGAAGATAAAATTAACCAGGAACGCCCCAAACCAACCAAACAAGAACAAGAGCAATACAAAAATATTTTTTTAAAAGATCTGCTCAAATCTTCTTTTATTTTCTCAGCTTTAGTTTAACATGAGAAAATTTATCGCGAACTCGTGACAATCTGCAAAAATCTAAAAAACTCAAGCGATTCCCCACCTTTTTTTAAATCAGCTCTTATGATATGATCGCGGCTATTCATTTTTTTGTGTTTCCTTATGAGTACATGGCCCAAAGCTTACGATCCTAAAGATGTAGAAGAGAAGTGGTATACCTACTGGGAGGAGAAAAAATTCATCCAGTCCGATGCTCATTCCTCCAAACCTCCCTTCACCATTGTTATTCCCCCTCCGAATGTAACAGGCGTCTTGCATATGGGACATGCCCTGGTAGACACTTTGGAAGATATTTTGATCCGCTGGAAGAGGATGCTCGGATTCGAAGCCCTTTGGGTTCCGGGAACTGACCACGCGGGCATTGCGACCCAGACTGTAGTGGAGCGCAATCTTTTTGCTCAGACTGGCAAGAGACGGAAGGACTTTTCAAGAGAGGAATTTTTACAGCACGTTTGGGATTGGAAAGAGCAAAGCGAAAGCCGCATTTTACATCAATTGAGGAAATTAGGCTGTTCTTGCGATTGGTCCCGTCTTCGTTTCACCATGGACGAACAAAGCAATAAGGCCGTTCGAGCCTGCTTTAAAAAAATGTTCGACGATGGGCTCATTTATCAGGGTGATTATTTAGTGAACTGGGACCCTGTCGCCCAAACTGCTTTATCTGATGATGAAGTGGAGTATGAGGAGAGAGACTCCTTTTTATGGCACATCCGTTATCCACTGGAAGATGAAACAGGATCGATTACCGTTGCCACGACAAGGCCCGAAACGATGTTAGGAGATACAGCTGTTGCCGTTCATCCCAAAGACCCTCGGTATCAGCATCTCATCGGCAAGAAAATTTCTCTTCCTTTAACGCAAAGAACCATTCCAATCATCGCAGATGCTTTTGTGGATCCAGCTTTTGGTTCTGGAGCGGTAAAGATTACTCCAGCCCATGATTTTAACGATTTTGAGACAGGCAATCGGCACAATTTGCCTCGAATCAATATTTTGAGCCCCGATGGAAGATTGAATGAAGAAGCGGGCCGTTATGCAAGGTTCGACATAGAAACTGCAAGAGAACAGATCGTCGCCGCACTCAAAGCCCAAGGATTTTTAGAAAAAGTCGAACCGCATCGGCTGCGAGTCGGGCTCTCGTACCGCTCTAAAGCCGTATTGCAGCCTTATTTGTCCAAACAGTGGTTTGTTAAAATGAGCTCTTTCAAGGAAAAGCTCATCTCTGCAGTCAAAGAAGGTAGGGTCAAACTGATCCCTCCCCACTGGGAAGCCACTTACTATCATTGGATCGAAAACCTGCGCGATTGGTGTATCTCGAGACAGCTTTGGTGGGGTCATCAAATTCCTATTTGGTACCGAGATGGACAAATCCTTTGCTATGATGGAGAAGGACTTCCTGAAGAGGTGGTAAAAGACCCCGAGGGCTGGACGCAAGATCCAGACGTGCTAGACACATGGTTTTCTTCCGCTCTTTGGCCTTTTAGCGTCATGGGCTGGCCTAACCAAACGGCTGACTTAAACAAATTTTATCCGACATCGGTTTTGATCACCGGACATGACATTTTGTTTTTCTGGGTAGCCCGCATGATCCTAATGGGTGAGTATACCCAACATAAGCCCCCTTTCCATGAGGCGTTTTTGCATGGTCTCATCTATGGCAAATCCTATTGGAGAGAACATTCAGACGGCTCGATTGCTTACTTAAGCGCTGATGAGAAAAAGAAATACGATTTGGGAGCAGAACCGCCTAAAGACGTCCGCTCGAAATGGGAAAAAATGTCTAAATCCAAAGGGAACATCATCGATCCTATCGAGCTTATCGAAGAATATGGGACCGATGCGATGCGTATGGCTCTTTGCTCCAGCGTAACGCATGCGCGTCAGATCGATTTGGACCGCCGCCGGTTTGAAGAATTTAAAAATTTTGCCAACAAGTTATGGAATGGCGCTCGGTTCGTTTTCATGAACCTCGAAGACATCGATGCAAAAACATTTGCAGAAGGACTCCAAACAGAACTCTTCACCCTAGAAGATAAATGGATCCTTTCTGTGCTCAACCGAACCATTGCAGATATCAATCGCTGCTTCGAAGAATATACGTTTGATAAAGCGGCCCAGAGAGCCTATGAATTTTTCTGGAACGATTTTTGTGCAATCTACGTAGAGCTAGCCAAACCTGTATTATTCGGTAAAACAGGAACTGCTGGTCTTAGAAAAAACAAGCAGAAACTGCTCGCAATCATCCTCTCTCATGCTGTTCGATTGCTCCACCCGATTACTCCCTTTATCACCGAAGAGCTATTTTCCCGCCTCCAGCAACAGTTTACAGATTTAAAGAGCTCGGGAGACACAGATCTTTACACAGCAGAAGCCATAGCAGCGCTAAACTCCCCTGCTTGCATTAAGGCGCCTTATCCTCAAAGCCTTGCGCCGCAAGACATCAAGCCGGAAGTGGAAAAGACATTCGCCAACATGCAAGAACTCGTCCGATCGATACGGAATATTCGAGCTGAAATGCAAATTCCCCCATCGGAAAAAACAGACCTCTTCGTGGTGGGAACTGGACCTGAAATGGAAATGGCCCAAAGCCATGCTTCCATGATGTCAGCTCTTACTCCTACAGGAGAAATGACCTTTTGCGGAGATGAACCCGATTTATTTGGAGCTACAGCGGTTGTAGGTGCCCTTAAACTTTTTATCCCTATGCCAGAGTCGCTAAAACAAAAAGAGCGCCTGCGGCTAGAGAAAGAACAAGAGAAAATGGCAAAGACGATTGAATCCACGCAAATGAAGCTGGCCAACGAAGATTTTCGCGCAAAGGCCCCAAAGGAAGTTGTTGAAAAATTAGAAAATGCCCTTTCTCAGAGCCACAAGCAGCTAAGCGAAATACGAGACAAGCTAAGCCGTCTTCCTTCGTAGCCTATGAATGAGCTAACCTTAACAGAAATTCGCTCATCTCTTTTTGACTTTCAATGATAGCAGCCCTCTTCAAAATCGCCTGACTGCCTTCTGTTAAGGGCTCTTTACTTTTTTTAAGACTTTCAGCCTGTTCAAGAATCTTAACTTTCTTTTCTTCCTTGGAGAGGTAATTAATCCGACTTCTCTCTTTCGTTTTTTCTTTTTTCTGTTCTTGTCTTTTGATCTCTTCACTAGAAAGTCTTTTAAGCTTTGCAGCCTCTTCTTTCACTCTAATTTTTCTCTCGAATTTTTTAGCTTTTTCTAAAACCTTTTTATCTTCGGCCGATAAAAAGTAGCTACTTCCCTCTATCCATTTAAGGCTTTCAGCTTTTTCTAACACCTTTTTTTTCTCTTCTTTCTTCTCATTTTTTTTTCTTTCAAAATTTTCTAAAATCAGTTCGTCTCCTCCGCATAAAAAGCCACCACTGTCTTTAATTTCTTTGAGGCGTTTAACTTCCTCACGCATTTTCATTCTTTCCATTTTTTTTCTTTCAGCAATTTCAGCTTTTTCACGAAGATTAGCTCGTCTAACTTCAGCTCTAATAGCTTTACGTTGAGCCGCTTCATCAAGATTCCGTTTTTTCTTTAAAGTGGGTTGAGCAGCATGATCAGGATTATTTTTTCTTTTGTATGAAACATGTTGGTTGCACAAATTTTCGAAGACAAATATTTCTTCACAAACAGCCGAAATTTGATCAAGTTCAGACTCAAATGAAGAAGAAGGCGGATGAACAATAAAAGGACGTTCATTGACAAGGTCTGATCCTTCTTCTCTATTTACTAAAGATGGAGGAGCTAGAAAAACATCATTTCTTTCTATTTTTTCTTCCTCTATACTTTCAACTTGATCTACAACATCTTGACTTTTATTTTGTTGTAATTCCGAGGCTCCATATAATTCATTGTAAGAATAGGGCACAGAAAAATAAGTACGTTGATTAGGTGCTTCAAATTCAAAAGATTGCTGCATGTTATGATTTGAAGACGAGATAACCTCCGCGGCAACTTTTACCACATTAGAAACATTCTGTTGTCGATCATCCGATAGATGATAAAACTCCTCACTTACCGACCTCGACCGCTCCTCAAAAAAATTCAAATTAATCAATTACAAAAACCTTGGTTTTGCTAAAACTTTATCAAAAACATTTAAACTCATCAATATTATTTAAATAATTGACACACCCGTTGGCATTCGCTGACCTTCTGAATCACAGAACATTGATATACAACAACTTAAATAACTTCCAGTGAAACAATAATAAGCACACAAAAACAATTAAAGAAAAGTTCAACTTTTTTTTAATAAAAAAACAATTAAAATGTTAAGCGCAAAAAAAGGCTAATTATGTCTATTTATAATACACCACCCTCTTCACCCGCAGCTGAAATGTCAACACCAAACACTCAAGCATCTTTTTGCTTGAGTGAAGAACAATCTGAGAGCAGCTTAAAAATAAATTCAACGGCTATGGAAATTTTTTCTTATTTTTCAGAATTAGATGAACCATTTCTTTGTGTAGGAAATTATTTTAATGAAGAGACAAACCAATTTGATTTTGACTATATTGATTTCGACGATTTATATCCTAAAAGCAGTGTGAGTGAGCCCAACTCATTTTCAATGCTTTCTGAAGAAGAGCAATGCCCTTCCCCTTACTCCTCTTTTACTTCTCCTTGTAATACATCATCAAACACATTAAGTCCTTACAGATCAGAAGTTTTTTTTTCAGAAGACATCGCAGATAAAATTTTCTCTCCTCTACCATTTCAAGAACACGAAGCATACAAATCTACCAATCAAGAGTTTTCTTCAACACCTAATCTAAGAACTAGCTCTCTTTCCGATCCCAACAGTATCTCTACTGTTCTAGCACCAATCCCTTCTCGTAAAGATCCCAGTTTTGAAAAGACAGCACCTAAGAAAACAGAAAAAACTGGCGCACGAAGAAAATTCGAGCTTGAAGCTATT
>DAINNB010000119.1:0-5378 GCA_036736085.1 Chlamydiales bacterium | reverse complement strand
AAATTTTGAGGTAAAGCCAACGCAGTCAAAAAACAATTCTTCAGGTTGTTTCGGTATATATTAAAAAAATTTTCAGCCGAAACCTAAGTTTTGTAATCATCAATTTACTATAGTACTTCCGGCTGTTCTAATATTTTTTTAACTTCCAGCTCTGAGAGCCCCAAGATTTCTACTCTTTTTAATCGAGCAGAAACCCCCGAAACCAGCCGAACCCGTGACTTGGGAATCCTAAGAGCTTCTGACAAGAGCTCAATGACAGCTTCATTGGCCTTCCCCTTTTCAGGCGTCGCCGTAACTTTCACCTGAAGGACCTCCTCTTTCCAACCAACAATCTGATTTTTTAAGGCGTTAGGAGTTACTTTGACTTGTAAAAGCATTTTTAGGCCCGAGGATGTGTTTTATCGTAGACTGCCCGTTTTAATTTGGGGGATACATGCGTATAAATCGTGGTGGTTGCTAAAGATGTATGGCCCAAAAGAAGCTGAATGGTTTTTAAATCCATCCCGTTTTCGAGCCAGTGAGTAGCGATGGTATGTCTGATCGTATGGGGCGTTATTCTTTCAGAAAGGCCGCTTGCTTTGAGATATAAAGAAAAATTCCGATCGATGGAGCGAGGCGTGAGCCTTTTGCCCCATTTGTTGAGGAAAATAGCCTGCCTGTCTACTTCAGGTTTATGACCATCCGCCTCTCGATGCCTTTCTGGGTGCTGCAGATAGTCAGTAAGCCAAGTGGCCGCTGTTTGCGTGATCGGTGTCTGACGCTGTTTTTTCCCTTTGCCAAATATATATAAAATCCGATGCCTCGCATCAAAATCTCTTCGATTTAGTCCAGCTAGTTCGCTTAAGCGAAGTCCCGAACTGTAAAACAGTTCCATGATCGCTCGATCTCTAAATCCCAAGTAGGTAGAAATATCCGGCTGGGCAAATAAGTTTTGCACTTGGGCATAATCCAAAGAAACCGGAAGTTTTTTCTCTTTTTTTGGGCTATCGATCTCATCCATCGGATTGTCCTGGGTCCACTTTTCCCTTAACGCATACCGATAAAAACTCCGAAGGGCTGAAATATGGCGAAGGACCGTCCCTGTTTTCGCCTGCTTTTCATAGAGGCAGGCTAGATAGCGGCGGATGATCCGTTTCGAGATATGGCTAAAAAAAAGTATTTGATTCGGAGGCTCTAGCGCGCACTCACGAAGAGAAAATGAACCAAAAGCCGTTAAATCGAGCCGATAGGCCCTAAGCGTATGCTGGGAGACCCCTTTGGCCATCTGCAAATAGTGTAAGAAATGATCCAAAGCCTGAAAAAAATCCATGGTTTTTCCCTCTACTTTATGCTACCATAGTGTCCTATGATTACGTTAAATAATATTACCAAAAAAATCGGCAGCAGAACCCTCTTTGAAGATGTAACTTTTACATTCAATGACGGCTGCCGCTACGGCCTCACCGGTCCCAATGGAGCCGGAAAATCGACCCTCCTCAAGATCGTCATGGGAACTGAAGCGCCAACAAGCGGCACCGTTTCCCTCCCCCAAAAAGTGGGATTTTTAAAGCAGCGGATCGAAGATTTTAGCGACTTCACTGTGTTAGACACGGTCATCATGGGCAACAGCCGCCTTTGGAACGCTTTGGCAGAAAGAGACCGCCTTTATGAAGTCGAGATGACCGATGCAGTGGGCATGCGTCTCGGAGAGCTAGAAGAGATCGTTGCGGATGAAGATGGCTACTCCGCTGAATCGGATGCGGAAGTTTTACTCATCGGCATGGGCATCCCAGAAGAGCTGCACCGAAAAAAGATGCAAGAGATCCCAACAGACAGGCAGTTCAGGGCCCTTTTATGCCAGGCGCTCTTCGGCAATCCCCAAGCTCTGCTTCTCGACGAACCGACAAACCACCTCGATTTGGAATCGATCTCTTGGCTCGAAGAATTTTTGCACAACTATAAAGGCGCTCTCGTCGTCGTGAGCCATGACCGCCATTTTTTAAACTCCGTTTGCACGCACATTGCCGACCTCGACTATGAGACGATCATCGCATATCCCGGCAACTACGATGCTATGCTCGTCGTCAAAACTGCTGTTCGAGCTCGCGCTGAAGAGGAAAACAAGGCCAAAGAGAAAAAAATCTCTCAGCTCAAAGAGTTCGTCGCCAAATTCGGGGCCGGAACGCGCGCAAGCCAGGTGCAATCCCGCGTACGCGAGATCGACCGCTTACAGCCACTAGAGCTCAAAAAATCGAACATCCAGCGTCCCTACATCCGCTTCGTCGTACCTGAAAAGCAATCAGGACACGTCGTCTTCAAACTCGACAACGTTAGCAAAAGTTATGGAGACAACCTGGTGATCCGCAAGTTCTCCTGCGAAATTCATAAAGGGGATAAAGTCGCTCTCATCGGAAATAACGGCCGCGGAAAAACTACGCTGCTCAAACTACTTGCTGGAGAACTCCTCCCCGATTCTGGAAAAATCACCTACGGACACCAAGTCGACATCGGCTATTTTCCGCAAAATCACGCCGACGTCATCGACAAGCACACAGACAGAACTGCTTTTGACTGGCTCAAAGAACGGAAAGAAATCGTCTTCGACCAAGACGCTAGAGGCGTACTCGGCAAAATGCTCTTCTCAGGAGACGACGCTTTCAAATCCCTCAAAGCCCTCTCCGGCGGAGAGACCGCACGCCTTCTCTTAGGCGGACTCTTGCTCACAGCTCCCAACGTCCTCCTTCTCGACGAACCCAACAACCACCTCGATCTCGAAGCCGTCTCAGCCCTCGCTTGGGGCCTCGAAGATTATAAGGGAACTGCCCTGATCGCAACGCACGATAGGGGCCTGATGAATGAGTTCGCTAAGAAAATTATCGCGTTTGAAGCAGATGGAATCCATTACTTCGAAGGACCTCTTGAAGAGTATCTGCAGAAAAAGCAGGCTAAAAGTAAATAATCCTTCCGCTTAAATGGGGCTTCGCCCCATGCCCCACCAAGGGGCTGGCGCCCTTTGGAATCCCTTTTAATTTTTATTCGTAAAGAAAACTGAAGGGTTTTACAAATTCTGTTGCGGCATTTTCTAATGTGAAAAGCTCCCAGGCTACGGCGGGAGAAGCAGAAAGAAGAGACAAATTTAACGGGGTTTGTCCTTTGGCACCTATGAGAGTTGTATCGATATCTGATGCGGCAAGAAGCAGACGGATCACATCGAGTTTTCCTTGGTAAGAGGCTAGATGCAAAGGAGTATTTCCGTCCGTTGTTTGCAAATTCACATCAGCTCCCGCTTGAATTAGGAGATCGACCATTTCTACACAGCCTTTGGCTGCGGCGATATGTAAAGGCGTCAGTTTTTTTTGGTGAGTCTGAGAATTAAGATCGGTCTGATGACTCATCAACAATGCAGCCATCTTCATATCTCCTCTTTCTGCAGCCAAGTGCAAAGGGCTATATCCTCGGCGATTTTGGACGTCGCAAGAGGCTCCTTTTTTTATGAGCTGATCTGCGATATCAACATGTCCATGTTTAAAGGCCAAAAGTAAAGGTGTATCGCCTTGTTCATCTTGCAGATGAAGATCGGCTTTCGCTTCCAGTAACGCAGCTATGATTTCCCAATCCCCTGCTTCCGCAGCCCAATGCAAAAGCGTTCTATTTAAAGAATCTCTTTCATTGACATCCCCGCCCTGAGCAATAAATTCTCCAATCCCTTTAGCATAATGACTGGAAACAGCAAAACTGTACACAATTTGGGAAATTGAAACCTCTTGGTTTTGATCTGGGCTCAAAATAGACAAGCTCGCTTCTATGGTCCGCACTACTTGTTGGCATAGACTACCTTCAGACTCTTCATATCGATCGAAAAGCTCGCCAATTCGCTGCTTCGCCTCTTCGCTTTTTTCTAGCTTGGAGTCGCCATCAAACCAAATATCTATCTCATTGCAAAGTTTTTGCCGAAAGGACTCGAGAGAAAGCTTTACATAAATCGGGGCCCAAGGCTTATTCCAATCAACAGGAACCTCAGGATGGCTTTTGGAGAGCGTTTTCATTTTTTGATAGGTCCAAACAAGCCGTTGAAGAGGCTTTTGCATGGGAGCTATTTTCAATCCATCATGCATTTGTTTTAGCAGACGAAAAGAGGCCTGTTTGACCCTTTTTTGCTGCTCTTGAGGCACTTCGTTTTTAAAAACATCTTTCACTTTTACCGATCCGTCTAAATACCCGGCCACTGTATTTTCATCGCGAAATAACATATTTTTTAACGAAGCTTCGGGGAATAAGAAAATCATTTTACCTCAATATTTTGTATACAAAAAACATTCAACTTTGATAACAAATGTTTTATCTAACTAATTATAATAAAAATAAAAACAAAAAGCGCGCAATTGATGCATTCAAAAAAACATTCCGCTTTAGAATACTCTTATCTCGTTCACTGCTATCTCCAAAAAAAAGAGTTCCGTCTTGCCATTGATGGTGCGATCAAAGCTTTGCAAATCGATCCCTCTTTGACAGATACATGGATGAACCTCGCTTCCGCTCAGTTCAATTTGGGGCAATTCAAAGAAGCTTGGGCCTCTTTGCAAAAAGGTCTCGAACTCAAGCCGAATCATCTTAATATGCTTGTTTTAGCTTCAGGCACGGTAGCGAGGCTAGGAGATTATAAATTGGCGATCGAGCTTTGTCAAAAAATACTTGGCATTAACGACCGTCATGCTCTTGCTCATTCTCATCTCGCCCACTGCTATAATCAAATAAGAGAGCACGAAAAAGCCTCTAAGTCCGCTCTCAAAGCATTAGAAATTGAAGCAGATTCCAGCCATAGCTGGCTTGAGCTCGGATTCGCCGAGCTCTATTTAGATCGATTTGAAAAAGCTCTCCATTCCTTTAAACAAGGGCTGGCCTTAGATCCAAACCATATTGATTTACTCAGCAATAGCGCCATGGCCCTTGCCTGTTTAGGACGCATTCAAGAAGCCATGAAAATGAATGAACACGTTTTCCGTCTTCATCCTTTTCATGAAAGCGCTTTGAACAATCAAGCCAAACTGCTCTGCGATCTAGGACGCTATGATGAGGGCATACAACTTTTCCGAAAAATCCTCACAAAAAATCCTGAGCATTGGGAAGTCGTTTGGAATCTTTCTTTGGTCTATCTTCTCCTCGGCGATTTTACAACCGGCCTTGATCTCTATCAACATCGCCTCAAAGTAGCTAGCTTTCATCAGCATCATCACCCTTTATCCTCTCCCCAATGGCAAGGAGAACCTATTGAGGGAAAAACTCTCCTCGTCCGCTGCGAACAAGGTTATGGAGACTCAATACAATTTCTAAGATACATTCCCCATTTGGCCTCTTATAACTGTCAGAACGCTATTGAAATGCCATACGAGCTTCACGAT
>DAINNB010000118.1:0-5410 GCA_036736085.1 Chlamydiales bacterium | reverse complement strand
CCTCTTCGATGCGTCCTGCAGCTGCTTCAATAGCTTCTTTTACCTTATAAAAGGCTTCAATGGGGGTGTAAATGAGATATGATTCTTCTTCAGGGATAAAATCATCGGCCCCGTTTTCACTGACGAGAAGAAAGAGATCATCCTCTTCGGCACTGTTTTTTGCTACGCGAATTAACCCTCTTCGCTCAAAATTGTAGGAAACAGAGCCGGGCGTTGCTACGGTGCCGCCGCATTTGTTCGTGGCAATACGCATATCAGAGGAAATTCTATTTTTGTTATCGCTCATCACATCGGCAATGATCCCAACGCCTCCATAGCCATAGAGCTCGTAGGTCATCTCGACGAAATCTTGCTGGTCGGGGCTTGCTGCTTTTTTAATGTTCCGATCGATCACTTCGTTCGGCACATTGACGTCTTTCGCTTTTTGGATAGCTAGACGAAGCTTATTGTTCGTTTTAGGATCGGGGCCTGCTTGTCTGATCGCGCTGATGATCTCTTTCATCGCCCGACTATAGATTTTCCCTTTTTTCTTGTCCGATCTCTCTTTGCGATGTTTAATGTTCGCCCACTTACTATGACCCGCCATAAACTTAATCTCTTTCTATTTTAAATTCTTTTCTGCATTAAAATTTTACCGATGTATTCGCCTTTATCTTTGATGAAATGGCGCTGGAATCCATATTTTTCAAATCCCAATTTTTGATACAGCCCAACCGCAGGATTGCCATCGTATACTTCCAAATGGAGAATTTCTAATTGAAAACGCTCTTTGCCAAGCGCGATCAAATCGGTCAAGAGCTTGGTTCCCACGCCTCGGCCTCGGAACGCTTCATCGACGACAATCGCAAACAGACACTGATGGGCCAACTTTTTATACGGCTGCAAATAGAGCGTCGCTACGCCGCAAGGAACATCGTCGACAAGCGCCGTTAAAACAGAATGGTTTTTCGCATTGCCGATCCAAATGCGGGCTGCGTCTTCTATTTCTTTGAGATCGTTAAGAGGAAACCACCGTAGCACTCCCGGCTGCATCAGCCAAGAAACTAATAGGTCGTAATCGCCCTCTTCAGTAAATCGGGTAGTGATCGTGCTCATCTTAAAAAAAATGCTCCAATAAAAGGCGCGCTCGGCTGCATCCGTTAATTTTCACATAATCTTCTTGTCTTGCAAACAGCTCGAACTGCTGTTTTTGTACGATCGAAAGCAAAGGACTTGGCTCAAAAAGCTCAATATGAACGCTCTCTAAACGAAAACGGGTTTTGGCCAAGTGGAGCAAATTGCGGACCATCGATCCGCCGATCCCTTTGCGGCGGTGCTCGGGATCTACGATCAGATAAAAAGAGCAATGATGGGCTACTTTCCTATACGGCATAAGAAAAAGGGTGCCGATCGCGCAAGGCTCTCCTTGCCAAAGTCCCGTCAAACTCGCCTTATATTTGGCAAACCCAATCCAGTTTTTCAGCGCCGGCTCCATCTCTTCTGCATCAAAAGCAAAATCGTCGGTGGCTCCCGGCAAAGAAAACCAACGCATAAGGGGATCTATATCTTCCAAAGTAGAAAACCGGATATCAAACTCTTCTAGCATGCTTATCCGAATTCTTTTAAATAGGCGTTGACGAACACGTCGATCTCTCCATCCATCACTTCTTGAATATTCCCTACCTCAACCTTGGTGCGAGTGTCTTTAACTAAAGTATAGGGCTGGAATACATAATTGCGTATTTGGCTGCCCCATGCAATTTCTTTTTTCTCCCCGCCCATCGCTTGAAGCTTTTCTTGCGTCTCTTGCACTTGCTTTTCATACAATTTGGATTTAAGCATTTTTAGGCAAGTCTCTCTGTTTTGGATCTGGCTCCTCTCGCTTTGGCAAGAGACGACGATCCCTGTCGGCAAATGGGTCATGCGGACTGCTGAATCGGTCTTATTGACGTGCTGTCCTCCAGCGCCCGAAGCTCGATAGGTATCGACCCGAAGATCTTCGGTTCGGACCTCGACCTCTTCGTCTTCAACGATCGGGGTCACATCGACCGAGACAAAGCTCGTGTGTCTTTTGGCATTGGCGTCAAACGGAGAGATCCTGACGAGCCGATGAACGCCTTTTTCCGATTTGCAATAGCCGTAAGGGAACTGCCCTGAGATCCGATAAGTAATACTTTTAATGCCCGCGACATCGCCGTCGAGCCGGTCAATGACGTCTACCTTCCACCCTTTTTTGGCCATCCACCTTTGATACATCCGAGAAAGCATCTCAGCCCAATCGCACGACTCGGTGCCTCCAGCGCCTGCATTGATCTCAAAATAGCAGTCTTTGCTGTCCATTTCTCCAGACAGCATCTTGCGCACTTCCAACTCGGAAAGCTGCCTCTCCACTTCCTCTAAAGAAGCAAGCAGTTCTTTGACAAGCTCAGCATCCCCTAGCTCTTCCGCCTCAGGCAAAAGGTCTTGAACATCCCGAAACCGGCCTTGCACATCTTTATAAGGCACGGTCCAAAGGCGGAGCCTATTGCAAGTTTCAATAATTTTCTGCGCAGCTTGCTGGTCGTCCCAAAAATCGGGCTCCCCCATCCGCTGCTCTAAGCGCTGTACTTCTTCCTCTTTGACAGCCAGGTCAAAGATACCTCCACATATCAAGAAGTCTCTGCTGCACTTTTTTTAACCGGTCTTGCATTTCAATATTCATAAGGGTCCTCTATGTCATCTATAAGAGTTTCCCCAATCCTCTAATAAATGTCAAAGCTGCCTTCAACTCAAAAATAAAGCCGCAAGACGATTGAAAACCGTAGAAAGGTCAGGACATCGTGCCATATGCGCGCTCGAGCGATTTGCTATTTTTTTCATGGTCAAAACTTTTTGCTTTTTTTCAGGTATGGACACGATCCGTTAATCTTTCTAAGGTTATCGAATGTTTTTGGTTAAACCATCTTGCGGTATAACCTTGTTCACATGCATTAGCTACACTTTTTCTTTACATTTATTTGACTCGGAATATAATCCTTCCTCATCTTACTAACCTCAACCAGAATCGAGGGACGGTTTCCTTATCATAAGGTGTATTTCAGGATCCTGTTTTTCCCGGTTCTTAACATAACAATTAGGAGATCTCAAATGGCTTGCATCATCGATAAATGTCAAACACTAGGCTCTACGCTTTGCCTCGGAGGCGCGGCATTCGCATCAGGATTATCTGAAGTAGCGCAAACAGGCAGCGCCGTATTTTGCCAAGGAGCAAAGATAACAGCAGGTTTTCTTAGCAATGGGGCTAATGCCATCGCAGGCGTCGCTCTTAGCGCTCTTGCCGCTCTTGCCGTCTGTCTTCAAGGCCAAGCGATGATTGCCGCAGGCTTTTTTGCCATGCACCAAGCTTTTCTCATTCCTTTAGTCATCGGGGCTGCCATTCCTGTCGCGATTTTCCTCATCGCAGCGATCGCAACAAGCTGCCTGAAAGGAAATGAAAGCGCAGAACATGAAGAAGCGCTACGTCTCGCGCAGCGAGCATCAGCAGATGTGCAAGCAGCATTAGCGCTGGAGCAACGCGATCACGACGCCACACGAATTCTTCTGGGAAATGAACAAGATGCCCTCCTTTTAGTTCGAAATGAAATAGCAGCATTGCGAAATGCTGAAGAGGATCTGCGAGCGGAGAATGTTGCCCTACAAGGAAGGCTTTTAGGATCAAGAGATGCGGTTCAACAGGCTAGAGCTCAGATCAGCGAGCTCAAATCAGAAATAGCTTCTCTTAAAGCAAACAAGGGATCTGTCGGCGGTGAATCGGAAGACGGAATCGCCAATCTCCAAGCTCAATTAGGCAAAGCGCTCGGCGAAGTTGACGTAAAAGTTTCTCAATTCAAAGATCTAGAAGATGAACACAAGAGAGCCCTGGGCCATATCAACGAACTCGAAAGGCAACTAGACGAAAAGCAACGAGAAATCGTTGCGAGAGAACAAGCATTCCACGAACTCAGCAAAGACTTTACAGCTTCAAATGACAAGATCAAAGAACATAGCGCAGCTCTAGATCTAGCGCGCGAAGCGATGACTGCACAAGATAACGACATAGATCTGCTTGGCGCTCGCCTGAAAGAACAAGAAGAAAAGTTTGAAGGGCTTCAGATGAGCTTTAACGAGGCTTCAAAAAGAAATGAAACCTTAGCAGCAGATCTAGAACAAGCAGGTGAAGAAATTGTCGGGTTAAAAGACCGTATTGAGCAGCTCAAAAATCAAATAAGCAAAGCTATCGAAGATAAAGAGGCTGCTGAAGAACAAGCAGAAGCCCTCAATCAACAGTTAATTGATCAAAGCGCTCGTCTCAAAGAAACCCTCGAATCGCATAAGGCTGAGTTAGAAAGCAAAGGCTGAGAGCTCTATACAGCAATAAATGATTTGCTCGCCAACTGATCTTACATCAGTTTTTTAGTGGCAGGCCAAAGGACAAAGGTCCTTTGGCTGCTTCTTTCGTTACGCTTCCATCCTCTGCCACAATCATCCGAACGCCATCTTCGACAACCCATCTCTGGTTGCCTGAAAAAACAGCTCCTTCTGCAATGAACTCGCTTGAACCTTGCAAAACAATCTGCATCGACTCAGGCCTGACCAGCTCATAGGCCCAAAAGGGGCGAGAAGAATTCCAGTCCACGCCTTGGTTCATTACCCGGACATTGCGTAAATAACATCGCGATTCAGTAGGCCTTTGGGCTAAAATGCGAAGGCTCCCTTGTACATCGACATGTTCAAGATAAGCTTGGGCTAGTTCAATCTGCAGCTCAGAGCCAAGAGACAAACTCCCATGTTTTATTTTTTGACCGATCAAAGAATAAAGAGGACCTAAAGCTGGGTGGTACATAAATACGCACTCTGGTCCCAATTCCTGCATTTCAAGAGAAGATCTGGGCTGAGGCAGAGTAAAATGACAATGCGACGATAAAAGCTATCTCGATGCCTGCATAAGATCATAAAAACCTTGCTCTGGAGTCTCTTGCAAAGAACCTCCCGGGACGTAGGCTTTTTTTGTCGTAGAGATGGTCTTTTTGCGATCGTTGTACATGACAAACGTCTTTTCCGTTTTGGGCTCGCTGGAAACGGGATGCTCTTCAATAAACACATCGGCAATATTTTGCATGGTCGATTCCAAACGGCCCATGGCGATTTGCTTTTTCTCTCCGCTAGAAGAGACAAAAGTAGCTGGTTTGATGTTAATCAAAAGACCTGGGTAAGGACAAAGAGAAACGGCTTTTTCTATCTCTTGCAAACGGGCAAATAAAATATTGGTGTTGCACGTGAAGCGAGAATACCGCCCCCCTTCTTCTAAAGGTTTGTCTTCAATTCCATAACGGGCAAAATCGCAATATTCAATGTTTGTAAGCACCCGCTCTACTTTGTCTCCTTTTTTTCTTTCGACAAGGACATTGACACC
>DAINNB010000117.1:0-5449 GCA_036736085.1 Chlamydiales bacterium | reverse complement strand
GCTTCGCCCCAAACCCCATTAAAGGACTTCGTCCTTTAAAATCCTTTTTGTTTTTGAATTTTTCGAACGAAAAATTCCCAAAAAGAAACGGGGTTTTAAGGGACGATAGTCCCTTAATGGGGTTTGGGGCGAAGCCCCAACTAGCGCGCTTTTGCATCATGCGAACGACAAAGCTCCTGTGCTCAGGATTTTTTCATGGATGGTGGTGTAAGGGATGGATTGGAGAAGTTCTTGGCAAAAACCTTGAACGAGGAGAGAGCGGGCTTGAGAGTGAGAGAGGCCTCGGGAGCGGAGGTAGAAGAGGGCTTCGGCGTTGGGTTGGGAGATGGTGGCTCCGTGGGAAGCTTTGACATCATCCGCGAAAATTTCTAGGTTAGGTTTGGAGTAAGAGGTGGCTTCGTTGGAAAGGAGGAGGGTTTGGGAGTTTTGATAGGCTTCAGTTTTTTGAGCGATGGGGCGAACGAAAATTTTACCTTCAAAGCTGGAGCGGGATTGATGTTGAAGAATGGACTTTATGTGCTGACGAGAGCGGCAGTGAGGAGCTTGATGCTCGACGAGACTGTGGAAATGGGATTCTGATTCGTGAGAAAGGAGAGAAAGTTGTTGGACGAGGGCTTCGCTGTTTTCTTCGGCAAGCTCGATTTTAAGCGACGTTCGGACCGTTTCTGCACCTGTGGTAATGTGAAAAGTTTGAAGAAAACTGTCCCGCTTGAGAAGAGCCCGAAAGGCTTGCGTTTGCCAAGAAGAGGGAGATGGGAGGGAAAGATCGTAAAAAGAGGCTCGAGCCGATTCATCAAGGACGCAATCGATAAGGGCATGGTGATCGTGGCTGGAGGAAGAGTGAATGATGTTGAGGTTGGCTTGCTTTCCCATGACGAGCTGAATGCGGGGGAACGAGAGAGAATTTGGCGTAGAGAGATGAATGATATGCAGAGGAGAAGAGAGGGCCGTTTGAGGAGGAGCATAGAGGAAAAGGCCTTGACTGTGGCAGGCGCTATTGAGGAGGGCGAAAAAATCAGTTTCTTCTTTGAGAGAACGCTGAAGGCGGTTTTGCAAAAAAAGGCCGTAGGATTTCATGGCTAAAGGGAGAGGAAGCGCAACGAGGGGCGCCGGGATTTGAGAGAGATGCGGCTGAAAGGCTCCATCGGTAAACACAAGATAGCTGGAGGCGGATTCTGAGAAAGGTTCGGGAGCGGAGTAAGAGGGCTGAAAAGACTCGTGGGAGCGAGAGTGCCACTTGGCTAGGGGCACGTATTGAAAACCCTCTGATTTAAGAGGAGGCGGGCCTAAAGCCGCGCAGCGCTGACGCGCTTTTTTGCGCCAAGGATCCATTAAATCGCCGGATAAAGAGAAAAGAGGTTCTAGCTGCTTCACGCGTACCCTTTTTGTTCCAGTTCCAACGCTAGCTCAGCGCCTGCCGTTTTTATAATTTTCCCATCCGAGAGCACGTGCACAAAATCAGGTTTGATATAGTCTAAAAGACGCTGATAGTGGGTAATGATCAAAAGTGCGTTAGAGGGAGAGCGGAGCCGGTTCACGCCGTCGGCTACAATGCGCATAGCATCGATGTCGAGCCCTGAATCGGTCTCATCCAAAATGGCCAGGTCGGGACGCAAAAGGGCCATTTGCAAAATCTCATTCCGCTTTTTTTCTCCACCAGAGAATCCCTCATTGATGCTGCGTTCTTTAAACTCTTCGCGAATCTGCATCGTTTTCATGGTCTCAGTGAGAAGCTCATCGAACAGTTCTTCTGAAAGAGGCTCTTCGCCTCTGGCCTTTCTCCCGGCATTCACGGCTGTTTGTAGAAAATGACGGTTCGATACGCCAGCGATTTCCAAAGGATATTGAAAGCTCATAAAAAGACCTGCATGGACCCTCTCCTCGGGCGCCATATCCAATAGATTTTGGCCTTTAAACCATATCTCGCCATCTGTGATCGTATAGGAAGGATGGCCTGCAAGAAGTTTGGCCAACGTTGATTTGCCAGCGCCATTCGGCCCCATAATCGCGTGAACTTCCCCCTTTTCAATACGAAGAGAAAGCCCTTTTAAAATCGTCTTGCCGTCAATTTCACAACAAAGATGCTTAATGTCTATCATAACCCTTTTTATCCCACCGAGTGTTCTAATTTTAACGTCAGAAGTTTTTGCGCCTCGACCGCGAATTCTAAAGGGAGCTCTCGGATCACTTCCTTGCAAAATCCATTAACGATCAACTGTATGGCCTCTTCTCGAGTAAGTCCCCTGGCTTGAAGGTAGAAAATCTGCTCCTCGTTCATTTTACATGTAGAGGCCTCGTGCTCGATCTCTGCTGTTTGGTTTGTTACTTCAATGACAGGAAACGTATTGGCAGAGCAGCGGTTGCCGACAAGCATCGAATCGCATTGCGTATAATTACGAGCTCCATCGGCTTTAGGAAACACTTTAACAAGGCCGCGATAGGAATTGTGGGAAGTATCGGCTGAGATCCCCTTGGAAACGATCGTCGAACGGGTATTTTTCCCTACATGGATCATCTTGGTGCCCGTATCGGCCTGCATGCTTCCATTCGTCAAAGCGACTGAATAAAACTCACCAACAGAACCATCTCCCCTCAAAATGCAGCTTGGATATTTCCAAGTAATCGCAGCGCCGGCTTCTACCTGCGTCCAAGAGATCTTTGATTTCTCCCCCGCGCAAAGCCCCCGTTTGGTCACAAAATTAAAAATACCGCCTTTACCTGTCTTCGGATCTCCTGCATACCAGTTTTGCACAGTAGAATACTTGATCTCAGCACCTTTAGCAGCGACAAGCTCGACGACAGCCGCATGAAGCTGGTTCGTATCGAACGCCGGAGCCGTGCACCCTTCAAGATAACTTACATAAGAGTCTTCTTCTGCGATGATGAGAGTCCGCTCGAACTGCCCCGGCTCTTTTTCATTTATCCGAAAATAGGTCGATAGCTCCATCGGACTTTTGACCCCTTTGGGCACGTACACAAAAGATCCATCTGAAAAGACAGCGGAATTCAAAGCCGCGAAAAAATTATCCCCAATGGGAACCACTGAACCTAAATATTTTTCAACCAAATCAGGATAGCGGCGAACCGCTTCGGAAATCGAACAGAGGACAACTCCCGCATCTTCTAATTTTTTCCGAAACGTCGTCCCGATCGAGACGGAGTCAAACACCACATCGACAGCTACATTGGCAAGCCGCTTTTGCTCATCCAGAGGAATGCCAAGCCTTTCAAAAGTTTTAAGAATTTCAGGGTCCATCTGATCGAGCCGCTCTAATTGCGGTTTCGACTTAGGTTCAGAATAATAGGAAATATTTTGATAGTCGATAGGCGGGTAACTCACGTTAGGCCACGAGGGCTCTTTCATCGTTTGCCATTTGCGGAACGCTTTGAGCCTAAATTGCAATAAAAACTCAGGCTCTCCCTTTTTGGCAGAAATCGAACGAACGGTCTCTTCGGTCAGCCCCTTTGGAAAGAAGTCGGATTCAACGCGAGTAACAAAACCCTACTTATACTCATCGCGTTCTGCTAAAAGCTCTTCAGTCGACATAAAACTTTCTGTTTAAACGCACAGATTGTACCCCAAGAGAACTTCTATGTCAATTTCTATAAGCAGCTACAACTAAGGAAAAAACAAACAAATTATAAAATAATATTTATTAATCGTATATAATAAAAAATGAGGAGATAATTATGAAAAAAATACCAGTCAACGAACTTCCTATTCGTTCAAAAAAAGAAATCGCCGAAGGAGTAGGCAAAATCATCCATTTTTTACATACAGGACAGCGATCAGCCGCCGATTTACTAATCGAAGAATTAAAAGTCCGCTCGCTCTATCTTGAAGAACCAATCCAACGCGCTCTTTTGATCTTCGCAGAAGAGGTGCAGTTCCAATACGCCTACGACCCCTGGCATAAAGTGACGCAAGAGGTCGAAGACGCGGCCGATAAGCTCATCGAGAACTTAGGTTTTTTTCCTCCTTCTGAATGACTTAAGGGGGCCTGCAAAGTAAGTTTCTGTCGAGACACCCTCTTTAAGAGCAAACCCTTGCGCAGGGAGAAGTCCGCTGAGGAGTGGGATCTTTCTCGGCCCAAAAACTCGGATCGTATCCCTCTCCAGAAGAGCAAACGGCCTGATAGGCTTTTTCCGCATATTGGTGCAGATCAGGATCGAACACAAAATCATGGCGGGCTAATCCGCTTAAATGGTCGAGCAAGGATTTTACCTCATCGCATACATCCTCTTTCGAAAAATCAGGGATCCGCTCATACAGCTCCCTCACCGCTCCCCAGGATTCGGGGCTCGCACTAATAGAACAAGTCTTTAAGGCTGAAAGCCAATTAAGGACATGAATATTCAACTCTCTTTCGCTATTATAATAAGGCGAATGGATGGACGGCAACGAATCGGCCGAACTTGAAAAATGGTTTCGATTAAGAGCTAACATGCTCCCTCCTTTTTAGAAATCTGAAAAATATCTAAACGTTCCTGTAAAGAATCAAAAAATCCTGGATAAACTGCTTGCAAGTAGTTTCGAAGAGGCTCCCCCGCCTCGCCTCGCCACAGAGAAATCAACCCATTTTCTCCATTCAGACACTGTAGCATCTCTTTGATCCCCGCCGCAAAGGCTGGGCGGCCTAACTGCTCGAGATCTTGATTAAAAGATGCTGCGTGCTGTTGGGCCAGTTTCCTATTTTGCTGATAGCCTCCAGTTAAAAAATCGGGCAGAACATAAATCTTCATACAGTCTGTCATATTTGCAGCAAGTTCATCGATCATAAGCCTAGGATCTAAAAAGAGCCGGGTCAAAAAGGCATGATATTTTGCGCGCGCAGATGGATTATTTAACAGCTCTATATGCACGCTATTATCGATAGCATAAACAGCGGTGGCCTCTCCTCCGGGACTCAAGACCAGCATTACGTTGCCCAAATTCGCCTCCATACTTTCGAATGAGCAATCTTGGGCCCGCGTTGAGATGCGGAAAAAACGATCCCAATTGCCCATCATCAAATCTAAAAGGGCGAGACGGCCAAGGCGGGTGAACAACTTGATTTTTTGCTCTGGCTCCAAGCTAGGATATTTCGTGTAAGAAAAATCGAGCAGATTTTCTCCCAAAATCCTCTCTGTCACTGCAATGCGCTTCTCTTCAGGGATAAGGGCCTCTCCTTTCGGAGATAAATCGTCGCTTTCTCTCGATTCGTCTAAAGGCACTTCAGCTAATAGCTTGTCAAAATTTTTCCTTAACAGACCACTCTCTTCGCACGTCAACTCGCTGATTTCTCCACCAGGGGACTCTCGAAGATTCTGAACGAAATCATATGCCGTCGACCGAGGGACCAAAAAACCCACTCCCTGGCTCGGGTGGTTGAAAAATGTACTCAGCTGATCGTAGACACGGGTCGAACAACACTCATTCCTATGCGTCCACTTGATCACATAAGCCTTT
>DAINNB010000116.1:0-5488 GCA_036736085.1 Chlamydiales bacterium | reverse complement strand
ACGAGTCTGACAACCTCTCCATGTCCCTCTACTCCCCTCGACTCCCCCCCCCTCTCTCCCCCCAAACCCAGCCAGAGCTCCAATTCACCGAGGCGGCCAACCTCTCCCCGTCTCCCCTTGGCCCTCGCCTACTCCCCCAAATGCTGCTGCAAACCCAGCAATAAAGCAAATCTGTAATCACGGAGAGTCTCCAAGCCCCTCGCCTGCTCCATCGTTTGTCACTAACGCAAATTCCTTTCCGCAAGTCCAGTACTGGACCGACCTCGATGGCACTCAAGTTCAAGGAAATTTAAAACTCCTGCCCGGAAAACATTCCGTCCAATTACAACACAATGAACACCAGGGCAAATCAAAAGGTTCAGTAGTAGAAATCACTACACAAAGTCCAATCTATTTCTGTAACTACGCACGTTTTGGAAATATGTCCAAAAAAGGACCTTGCGTTGTCATGCAATTTGAAGATTTTCAAACCATTCAAAAGACATTTCGTCAAAACGCTTTTGAATCAGATTATTCCCCCTGCGGTAATGGACATATGGTCGCTTGGACTATCCCAGCCGAACTTCTTTATATTGCGGATTATCATGCAGATCAAACCCCAGTATTTGCAGGCTGCAATCCACTGCGATCCCAATCTCCTACGTTTGTCGATCCTCTCCCTGCGCAATGGGCGGCCCAATTATGCAATGCAACTAAATTTAGGATAGATAAAAAATTCGGTCCTTTTAATGTCGAAAGCGTTCATTATTTTGAAATTCAAGGAGCAGACGGTAAAACATACTACCTAGCCGGCATATCCTCCGGAGCCTTTTTCCAAAATTTTAACGTTCCCACGCAGCAGGAATGGACTGCAGTTCAAACTATGCTAGATACCTTAAGAGGGTATGGAATAAGCGGCTTTATATGTAATCAAGCTCATCGCGCCATCATTTTCTATGCCTACTCCGATTCTTCTTCTCGTTGGCCGATAGGACCATTAGATTTTGCAGGACTTCTGCAAAATGATGGGCGTATTTTCGCGGCGATTCAGGCTGCTACCGATAAAAATCTGAACCAGTGGAAAACGGCAATGATTGAAAACTTCAAACCACCCATCCCCGCGCCAGCTCCGCAGCCTCTGCAGTATCAGCCCCCAGCGCAAAATGTGCCTCTTGGAAGATTCCAGCCTCCGACCTCTAATCCGACGCCCTCATCTTGTACACCTCAAGCATCTCTTCAGCCGTCTATTGCTCCAGCTCGGCAGCCTCTCCAGTATCAGCCCGCAGCGCAAAATGTGCCTCTTGGAAGATTCCAGCCTCCAGTCTCTAATTCGGGGCCTTCATCTTATGCGCCTCAGGCATCTCCTCAGCCGTCTATTGCTCCAGCGCCAGCTTTGCAAGCAGCTTCTATTCCGGAAACTATTAACTGGGTAGACCTCGACGGCGCCCAAGTTCAGGGACGTTTAAAATTACTCCCAGGCAATCAGAACATCCAATTGCAGCATGATAGATATCAAGGTTTTTCTAAAGGCGCTATCATAAGCGTCGCTATTCAAAAACCCATTTACGGTTTTCATAAAGCCCGTTTTGGAAAAATGCGAAAGAAAACAGCTTGCCTTGTCATGTCATCTCAAGATTTTCAAACTATTCAAAGGACAATTCACAGCGGAGCTTTTGGAACGGATTATTCCGATCTAGGAAATGGATTTCACATCTTATGGAAAATCCCGGCAGATATTCTCTATTTTGAAAATTATCAAGTTGATGACATGCAGGTAGATGTGGGCGATTATCAGCTCTATCCCGATAACAGACCTTTTGCCGATCGGCTTCCCGCTCAACTAGTAGCTAAGGGGCAAGACGCAACTAAATTGAGAATAGATAGAAAATTTGGTCCTTATGACCCTGAAAGCGTTCACTGTTTTGCAGCAACAGGGGAAGATGGGCAGGAGTACACCTTATCTGGCATCTCCACCGGAAATTTTTTCGGCAATTTTAACGACCCACAAGATGATGAATGGAAGAAAGTTATGACTATGCTGAGTACATTAAAAGAATATGGCATAGATGCCTTTCTATGTAATAGCACTCACCATGCAGTTATTTTCTACGCATATGCCAATGACCCGTCGGCCCAACCTACGCTCATTCGGCCTGTAGACTTTGCAAAACTGTTGCAACGCGATGAGCGAATTTTTCAGGCGATTAAAGCTGCTGCCAATAAGGATATGGAAAGATGGAGAAAGGCTTATATGGAAACCTTTAATAAATAAAGAAAACCTTTTAGCGAAGAGTCTCTTTTCTTAAAGAGATCTCTTCGCTTTATTTAAATCCTTCATGAGCTGAGCAGTATTCGCAGCGTCGTCTTGGCTTTCGAAAGCAGCTAAATCTTTAGAAAGCGTTTCATTTTGCTTGAGTAGATCTTTCTTTTTCAGCTCGGCCGCGGTTTCATTAAGCACCTGCATGGCTTTTTCCATGACCTCTTTGAACTCAGCTTTTTGAAACATATTTTTCGAATGGGAATAATCATCAAGAGCGCGCTTGAACAAATCGACCCCATGCTTGTATTCAGCTTCATAAGCTCTTTTATCCTGCGGGGACAAAGGCCCCATTCCCTGATTTCCTGATACTTGGTCCACCATAGTTCCCTCTTAGCTCTATTTCTCTACTTGCCAAAAAACATAAAAAAGTTAAATAGGAAAGAAAGAGAAGAGGCCCAATGAATAAATTATGGATCGCGCTGAGTCTTTGGATATCCACAAGCCTGCTCGCCCAAACAGTGCATAAAACGCCCCAAGAGATCCAAGCAGAGCTAGATGCCGCTGAAACCCAGTTGAAACGGGCCGAAGAGATGTTCGATCCTTGGTACACAGGCCCTTTGCTCACCCCGTCGGCCTCCATGATGCCTCCCGGCTACGCCAACACCCAGTTTTACGCTTTTGTCACGCAAAACTATGCATCGTTTAATGAAGACCGAAAATCGATCTCTTTTGAAAACGACAGCTTTAATTTCAATCCTTCCGATATTCTGCAGTTCGGCGTCACCGATTCCGTCGATACTACCCTCTCGTTGCAAACTCAAACCAACTGGCTTCAAGGCCGTTCGGCTGGCGGATTTGGGGACCTGCAGTGGTCCGTCGGATTTAAAATCCAATCCCAAACGCTCTATATCCCCAAAATGAAGTTCAGCATCCAAGAGACGTTTCCAACTGGGGCTTATGAGCATTTGCGCTCAGATGGACTCGACTCCACCGGCGGCGGCGCCTACACAACTTCCTTTTCTTTTGCGATGACAAAGATCATGTTTTGGTCAACGCCCCATCCTGTCAACACCCGTTTGGCGATCGCCTACAAACTCTCCACTCCTGTTACCGTTCATAACTTCAACTCATACGGCGGCGGCTACGGCACTCATGGAGTCGTTAAAAAAGGCAATACGTTCAATGCTGACTTCGGCATCGAAATGAGTTTCAACCAACACTGGGTGCTGGCCACTGACGTAGTCTACACAATGTCAGGTAGAACAAAGTTCCACGGCAAACCAGGCGTTACAGAAAGCGGGACTCCCGCCAGTGTGGGCGGAGGGTTCAGCGATAGTTTGAGCCTCGCGCCTGCCATCGAATATAACTGGAGCGCCAATCTCGGCATACTCGCCGGCGTTCAATTCTCCGTCTACGGGCGAAACAGCACCAATTTTATCTCATCGATCATTAGCATCACCTACGGCTTCCCGATGGGGCCTTGGAAAAAAGATGACTAACTATCTTCTAAAGGATGCAACATCGAATGCAAAACAAAGCGCATCCGATCATCTAAAGAACTGAGCTGCGCTTTCACGGCGCGCCAGTTCGTACCGCAGCCTGGAAACGCCCTTTCATAGGTTTCTGCATCAATGTCCTTCGATCCGTAATAAGGATGGAACATGGAGAGTAAAATCGTCCCCTCTCCCACTTTGGCAAGGATTGCAGCGTTCGACCACTTTTCCCATTCTTCAGGAGATTTGCCTAAACGGATGAGCTCTGATTTTGGGTATTTCACTAAAACGTCGACTTTCTGCCCGCTTTCATTTAAGAAAAAACTCCCGCCACCGCTCAAGTAGATCGTGCAAGTCTCTTTCCCATTGGTCACCGCAACAGCGTCGGAATAAAAACCCACCTTGTACTGTTTTCCAGGATAAGGACAAAGAGGCCCTTTGGCCGTTCCCTCAAAAAGGGGGAACAGGCTTTTTTTTATGCAAAGCTCCCTCTGATCTGGATGAGCCACGCTAAGGCCATTATATTCGCGAGTAGCCGATAGCATATAGCTTGCCCCACAAGTAGCATAAAGACGGCCTCCTTGCAATCCGAGAAATTGGTGTTGAATATAGGCCGTTTGTTCAGGAGAAAAGTCCGCTTCCAAATGGGAACTTTGCCCAGCTGGGATAACTAGTAAAGTCTCTTTGGGATTGCTTGCTTGAAGAGAAGGGATCAAATCTTGTTGACCGACAGAAGAGACCTTCCAGCAAGGCCTTCCCTCCTTTTTCCGATACTCGTTCAACACATCGAACATGCCGATCTGCTTTACAATATTATCCCCATAAGACCCCGGCCCGCTGTATACAATGATATGTTTAAAAAATGAAGAAGCTACGGCGCTCATAAAAACCTCTTTTTTATTAAAATTTGCGAGAGAAAAATTTTTGCGATGCCAGAAGGAATAAAAACTAATACGCCTTGGATCAACGCCATTTTAGGACCTAAAAAAGGGATGAGCCCTAGCCAGCCGCAAAAAAGGATGCAGACATTTCCACAAAAAAGAGCCAAAAAAGAAGACATTTTTTGATGAAGCGTTGCGATCAGATAAGCGGCAAGAGGAAAGGAGAATAAATAGCCTGCACATTTTCCATACATCCAAAAGGGATTGGCTTTTCCATCTAACACCGGCAGCCCTGCCGTAGCGCATACAAGATAACAAACGGCTGCAGCAATCGCCTCTTTAGGCGAATAGGTCAGCCCTATGATAAAAATCGCCAAGCTCTGGCAAGTAAAGGGAACTGGATAACAGGGGATCCTCAGCAAAGACCCAAGCGTAATCATCAAACAGCCGCAAATCGCGGCCAAGAGCAAACGAAGATGTTTATGTTCATCTACAATCGATACGATGCTTTTTCTCATATTTCCTCCTGAAAAAATCCTATTTTATCTTGATGAGAGGGGCTCAGCAAGAAAGGGCAATCCGATTTCCACCTATATGTAAGGTTAATTTTTTGAAAAAAATTTCCATTCCCGGTAAACTTTTTCACATTTCTTAAATAAATAACCTATATTTTAGGTGGATTTTTATGCTTAGAGATCTTTTGGGGAGCAAAACGGCAGAGAGAATTTTGTTTTTTTTATTGGTCAATGAATTTGGATCTGCGAGCGAGATGCAAAAAGTGTATCAAACCGCCCTCTCACCTTTGCTGAACATTCTCCAGAAATATGAAGAGATCGGTCTTTTGCTACTTGAGACTGAAAATAATACAAAGCTCT
>DAINNB010000115.1:0-5589 GCA_036736085.1 Chlamydiales bacterium | reverse complement strand
GGCGTTCCAGCAGGCAAGCTTGAAAAAGGAGAAACTCCCCTTCAAGGCGCCATCCGAGAACTATTTGAAGAGACGGGCATCCGGGTCGATACACCAAACCAGCTTCGATCCTTATCCCCCCTTTATATCCGCAAACCTGAAGTGGACTATGTCTATCATGTCTTTAAACTGAAGATCGAACATTTTCCTTCCGTACACTTATCCGACGAACACCAACATTATCAATGGGCTTCTCTGCAAGATTTAAAGCACATGCCGCTTATGGCGGGAGCGCTTCAGGCTCTCGAACATTATCTAAAGGAGAGCAGATGATCACAAAAAAACAGTTCTATTTTGTCCGACACGGACAGACGGACCACAACCTATTGGAAGGAGACGACAAAGGGGATCATCACGGCGATATTCCCCTCAATCAAACAGGAAGAGAGCAGGCAGCTCAGATCGAACCGCTCGTGGCAAACCTGCCGATCGAAACAATCTGTGCAAGTCCTATGAAAAGGGCCCAAGAGACAAAAGAGATCATTTCAGCTCGTCTACAAGCCCTGCATCATGAGATCGAAGATCTAGGAGAATGCTCCGCCAAAATTTGGAAAGAGATGACCCGCTTAGGAATGTACTCTCCTCTTCCCTCCGATGGAGAAGCCCATATGTTCATGGAGCGAGTTCGGCGCGGACTCAACGCCGCCCTCTCGTTGCCGGGACCCGCCTTAGTCGTCGCTCACGGCGGCGTCCATTGGGCTATTTGCTGTCTCATACAGATGGCCGATCATGAATGGAAGCTGGAAAATTGCGGAGTCGTGCACTTTTTGATGGACGTTTCCGGAAACTGGAAGTCAATAATTCTCTTCGCGATAATTTAAGGCTAGCCTAAATACAAAAAGCTAAAAGGAAGAGGATAATCAGGCTCTCGGTGAGGCTGAACCGGGGAACCGTGTTCAGGGTAAGACTTACACTCACTCCTCATATTGTCAATCGTAGCTGCGGCATCGAAGAAAGCATTTGCTACCCATCCAAAGGGAACCAATGCCTCTAAAACCCCTCTCGCTATTTGAGTAACTCCCGTTAATAGAGCCTCATCGTACCAATGTCCGACTATGATTCCTTTCGAAGCTTCTCGATTTCCTAAACCTAATGTGACAATACAAATTACGGCGCCTGTTGCCAACCGAACAGAACCTGAAATCAAGGAAACTCCAGGAATATATCCTAAAATATTTAAGACCAGATTGTGCACCCTAAAAAACGTCACCAAAAGATCTCTAGCATCTCGCGGATAAACAAGATCTCTGCCCAGCTTTATATTGAAACTATCACTAGTTATAGAATGAAGGCCATATGTATTCATGTTGGAGAAACTCCTATTTTTAGAAAAAAAAGTAGCATAAGCCTTCGATTAGACTCAAGAAAATCTTGCTTGACTTAAAAAATAATTTACAACATCTTTACTCACTTTATACCAAAATCATGTGAAAAACAGAGAGGCTAACATGAGCTGCTTCATGCCCACCGAACATACTACATCCAACCTTGTCATTTCAGCCGCTGCACGAAGTTCATGCCTTTTTTTAATCGATCATCCTTTAGACGTACTTAAATTCACATGGCAAAAATTTCCCAATCACACGGGAGCTCAAGTCATTGGCAAGATCGTTCAAGAAAGGGGGCTTTTCGGGTTTTCAGATACTATGCTAGCCAATTTTCCTCGTCGCATTGGAAAAGAAATAGCTCGCTGGCTAGGAATCGCCTATACTCACGAGCAGCTCATCGGAACATTTCCAGAAACATTTACAAGAGAAGCTGTAAAAACCAAAATTGCCACAGGAATTTCTACTGCAGCGCTTGATTGCTTTATCATTCTTCCTCTCGAACAGCTCATGGCGTATCGCGTCAAAGAACAAAAAGGATATAGCGCATTTTTTCAAAAAAGGTTTGTCCAAGACGGCATCCCGTCGTTATATCGAGGGCTCAGCGTGAACTTACTGCGTCAAACACTGATGTGGAGCAGTCTGATGACGATCAACTGCGAATCTAAAAGAGTGTTTGACCTAATCGACAAAGAGAGACTCCACCCCTTCCTTCGTCAAGAAGTCGCCAGCGTTCTTTTTTCAACAGCCTATGTCACATTCGGTCTTCCGATCGATTTTATAAAAACCCGCATCCAAATGGATACGGACTTACAAAAAATCAAAGTATCTTCAGTCGTGCGAACGCTGGTTCAAAGACACAAATTCTCAGGTTTTTATGCAGGGGCCTTGCCTGTATTTACCCAGACAATGATCCAGATGACGCTAGGAGGCTACATCTTAGATGAAATCTTCGATCCTCAAAAGCCAGGAGTAAAAAATACTGATTAATCATTTGTATGATTAACGAGATGAAATCTCCAACTAAGTTCGATAGATTGTCGGAGCATTTTCACTACATCTTCTCTTTTCTCTTTGCAACAGTCTGGACCAGAGTGGGTCATCCCGCCGCAAGACATCTCAGGATGTACGGAAATTGCGCCCACTTCTTTCAATAACGCGCTTTTTTTCACTGAATTTGTTACACCGCTACCAAGGGCCGAGAGAACCTTTTTAACGGGCTCAACGTAATCTTTCTGTAAAAGCTGATATTTCTCAAGACTTGGATAAACGCGATGAGAAAACTCATATGAATTGAGGAATTTTCCTTCTAACTTTTTTTCCAATTCATCCATTCGCCTTTCAAGCATTTTAAGATATTCAACTGAATTAGACCCATTTAAAATTTTGTTAATTTCCTCCCAATGAGCTTCGTCTAAAGATGAGAGTTTTTCTTCTGCTACCTGGATCGCTTTTTCCAGCCCCTCTTTTTCTACTATCAACTTTTGCTGTTCAAAGAGCTTCTCGTCGCCTTTGGAAATTTCAGTAAGAATAGAGTCAAGTTGACTTTTTGCTCCAGATAGATTCTCGTTCAAAAGGGCCAAATCTCGAGCACATGCCTCCTTAAGCTCTTTTAAAAAAGAGATTTCGCTAGAAATTTCCTGTTTTTTCCCTTGCAGTGAAATCTCTTCTCTTTTGAGTTCAAGAACCCGTTGTTCCCGATGAACGTCCGCAAGATCAACTACATTAAATTCTCTTCGGCAAAGCTCTCTTTGAAGGGATAGCTCCATTTGAGAATAACCTTCAAAAAAGCACCTTACATAGTAAATAATTTTCGAGACCCAATCAGCGCTTGATTTGAGAGAAATAACATGCACATTCCTTCCGTTCTCCGCAAATTTACAAGCAACGGAAACCGTAGCTTCATCCCTTACAGAGCTTAGAAACTGATGATTTGCATAAAGAGCTAAGACCATATTTTCCTCCAGGTATCTTGCGTTGCAAACGGCAAAAATTTACGAAGATAACATACAAGGAAACTGAATTTAAAAAAATTAATATTTTTTTGAAACGCCTTTCAAACAAAGAAACTCATTCATTCTCTTCTGTTTACAAAAACTTTCAATTAAAATATCCTCTCTTGCTCTTTAAAGGAAAACACCATGTCGATCTTCGTTGATTTTCAAAGAAAAACTAACAACATCCACCCATTCACTGATATAGCGGAATGCACAGCTGGCATTTTGCTTACCCCTTTTCGTCTAGCTTGCGGAAAGACCGTTGAAGTCTCCTACGGCCTGCCCTCCACTTTTCAAGAGCAAGAAAAACTACACCTGATTACACGAATCTTCCTTGGAGCCGTAGCTTTTCTCCTCTTGCCTGCAACTCTCATCGGGGTTCTTTGCGCCGCTTTTTCTAAAAGCCATCTGAACATGTACCGAGAGTTTGCAGCCCCTCTGCCGCCTGCAGAAGGCAACCGCCTATTCGACAATCTCCAAGAGCGCTATTTTGCATGGATCAAAGAAAAAGCCGCGATTCCTCTTCCAAACTCTTTCCTGACCGATCTAATGAAAGAAGCTGTTTTACTTTATGGAGCCCAGAGTTTGGAAGAGCATTTATTCTCGCCGGCCAATGAAGCAAATCTCCTTGGACGGATAGATCGCTACCGAGAGATCATGTCGGAAAGAGAGAGGCCAGCCACTCTAGCCCATGAAAAAGCATCAGGAAAAAAAGAGGCTGAAGAGATATTAGTTAGTTTAGAAGAGGAAGTAGAGCAATGCGCCTCGCAAGCTGTCAAGCCCGCATATACCCACCTTCTGAAAATCTCCCATCTTCAAGACCAGATGTTAGAGCAAATCAACGCAAAAGAGCTTCGCTGTTTGGAAAGTTTATTAATTCAGCAAGTGGGCGCCGATCTTGCTCGAGAAATTTTAGAAGACTGGGAATATATCGGGACCGACATTCGAGACAACACAGCCATCTTGTCTTCCGAGCGGCAAGAAAAGATCTTGGCCAAAGCCCGCTTGGCTTACGAAAATCAGGCTCAGCTTCAAGAGATTTTAAACCAACTGAAAATTGATTTGGCAAGAGACCTGCCTCCTCAAGAACGGCTTATTTTTCAACGCCATGCAGCTCTAGCTCCTCTCTTATCCTGCATGCCGAAATCAAAGGTCGAGATTTTGCATCAAATGATGGCCCAAGCCCTCGTTAATCAAGAATTGCGCAATCCGACTGCTTTCAAAGGTCCAAAGGATGAAAGAAACGTACTTAGAACTTTTGGCTTTTCTCTAGAGCGTTATGAAGAGAGGGAAAAGGTCCATGCACTAGTCAAAATCGTCCTCACCCCGCTTCTTCAAGAAAGCCACTTACCCTCTGTAGAAAAACTAAAACAAACTCTCGATGAAATAGCTCAGCAAACGCGCTTTACGTTAGCTGAAGTTCCAATCGAAGAGCGAGCTGCTATTAGCTCGATCATTGCTCTCTATAAAGAGACGAGAGAAGCTTGGACCCATTTGGTCAATGAAAAAATCGATTCTTTAGAAGAGATCGCCTCGATCAACCTTCCTCTTGCCAGACAATTCATCATTGATGCTATTGAACGGAGGAATAAAAAAACGACCTTGAGTCTTTTAGCCTTCTTATTAAAAAAACATAGAGAAATTTTTCTCTCTCCTGTTGAAGAAAGCGAGCCCCTGGAAAATAGATGGAAAAATCTTATTTTCAACGCAGAAAATGAAGAAAAACTCGTGAAGCGCTGCACACAATCCGACCAATTTCGACAAAGCATTAACTGGTTAACTACTTATCAGCCTTTGTTTGTCCATGAATTTTCTCAAGATAAGGTGGAGGAGGCATTGGGAGATGGCGTCTGCTATGCACTTTGCCATCGTCTCGCCAGGGCCGCCATTTTTTCTCCTGACCTACCGATCGAAGAATTAAAGATCGATTCAATTACACCGGCCGATCGGATCGTACAAGCAGCTGCTGCCTTGCATAACGCCAAAGACCGGAAACTCTTCATGCTTCCTCCTTCCATTAGCCATAGACAAAGGGTCAGAGAAATCCCTCTTTTTTTAGCAGAGGGAAAAGCCTATATTGTGGGCGCGATTGTTGATCAGATTAGCAACTTAAAGCGATCGAATGGAGGTCTTCTCCTTGGACGCGATGACCACGCCACCTTTCTACGAGTGGATCCTGAGCGCTTTCAGTTCTTCTTTTTTGATCCGATCTTTGGCACTCTTGTTTT